>CALDGN010000294.1 GCA_937942965.1 uncultured Acidimicrobiales bacterium
ATCGCTCGACGACGCCCGAGGCAATCAGGTCGATGATCGAGTTCACGACGGTGGTATGGGCGAGCGTGTAGCCCTTGAGTCCGCCGCCCGGCGTGCCCCAGTGATCGGGCAGTCCACCGTCGAGCGTGACACCCGTGAAGATGTGCATCGTGATTGGCAGGTCCATGTCTTGCAGCAACGCCCACAGCGGGTCATAGGCGGGATCGCTGTAGGGCAGTTCCAACCCTGCGTGGGCCGGGATCGTGAAGCCCTTAACTCCGAGTTCGCCAGCACGCTTGGCTTCAGCCACACAGGCATCGACGTCAGGTACGGGCAGGCAACCGATACCGATGAGGCGCTCGGGATTGGGTGAGCAGTAGTCGAGGATCCAGTCGTTGTGCTGGCGGAACGCCGCGGCCTTGGCCTCGTTGTCGGTGATGGCGTAGGTGAACATCGACAGGCTCGGGTACATGACCTCGCCCCGGATGCCGTCACGATCTTGTTCAGCCATCCGCTTGGTCGAGTCGAGGACTCCGGGATTGAGCAGGTCGTAGCCGGCGAGGATCTTCTCGTCGGTTTCGGGAAGCCCGAGCTTGTTGCCTGCAATCCCGAACCGGCCGACCGAGACGACCGGGAAGTTCATGATGTGCAGCGCCAGGCCCTTGTCCGGGTCATGGGCTAACCGAGGAGCATGGTCGCCGAAGTGCTCGGCAAGGCCTTCGAACACGGCGGCGCCTTCGACGACGTGCGAGTCGCATGAATAGAACTGCATGACTGATCCCCCTTGTGCAATGCACTCAACCTAGTCACAGTTCTGCGACGGGTTAGAGCTGGGCGATGTCGCCGAGCGGCCAAACACGGAGCGCAGCACGCCCGACGATCGTGTCGGTCGGGACGGGCCCGAACACTCGCGAATCGTCCGAAGCGCCCCGATTGTCACCGAGGACAAAGACGTGGCCGTCGGGCACGGTGCAGCTGCTGAACGTTGGTTCGGCGTTGGCGCAACCCGGGATGCGTCGCGGCCCTTGCCTCGTGCCAGTGTCGGGAGCGAGGTAGGGCTCAACCATCAGTAGGCCGTCGATGTACACGGCACCGTCGCGCATGATGACGGTTTCGCCGGGCAGCCCGATCACTCGTTTGATGAAGACGTCGGCGTCGCTCTCTTGGTTGGGAGGAGTGTCGAACACAATCACCTGGCCGCGCTGCAGCTCGCCAACCGTGTAGCTCAGTCGATTGACCATCACACGGTCGCCATCGCCGAGCGTCGGCATCATCGACGCGGACGGAATGACGTACGGGCGGGCAACGAAGAACTGGACCGAAAACGCGATCACGATTGCGGCGAGCACGACCAGGCCCCAACGGCGAAGCGCGTCGATGATGGCGCTGCGGTCCACGGCGATGCTGGAGTCGCTGTGGGAAACAGGTGGTGGCTCGTTGTGCTCCAGATCCTGCACCTCAAAAGGATGCCCGATCGCCGCTCACAATCTGGCGCGGCGCTGCCTGGAGTCAGAACCCCGCGTGTTTGTCGACGACGCCTTCAAACGGGTCTCCTGCACGAGCCGCATGCAAGTTGCGCACAAAACGGGCGACATTGCGACCTGCCCGAAGCTGTGAGGCGCCTGCAGTGTGCGGCGTCATGGCGACGTTCGGAAGGGTGAACAACGTGTGGTCAGGCGGCAGCGGTTCGCCCGGCGCAACATCGAGGGCAGCACCGCCGAGATGACCGGATTCAAGAGCAGCGACCAATGGGGCGTCCTGGATGATCTCGCCGCGCGTCACGTTCATGATGAAGCTGCCCGGCTTCATCTTGGCGAAAGTCTCGTCGTCGAACATGCCGTTCGTCTCGTCGGTCAACGGCAAGCAGACGGCGACAACATCACTCTCGGCCAGCAGCTCATCGGTTCGGTCCAGGCCCCAGACTTCTTCGACACCAAACTCGGGATTCGCCGGATACCCGTCGACCGCGAGGTTGCGCATGCCAAAGGCTTCGGCCCGGCGGGCGATCGCTCGGCCCGTGCCGCCGAACCCGAGCACGCCCATCGTCAAGCCTTCGAGTTCGATCTCTTGCATGCGCATGTCGACGCGATGGTTCCAGGCATCGGGGCCGAGCTTGATTGCGGTGTGGATCTGCCGGGTAAGGGCGAGCAGCAGTCCGAATCCGGTGTCGGCCAGGTGCCCGCCGACGAGCCCCTTTTCGCCGGTGAGCACAACGTCGCTGTTGATGAAGTCATCGAACATGAACATGTCGATGCCCGACGCCGTTGCGTGGACCCAGCGAAGGTTCGGCGCCTGCGCGTAGAGGGCTTCGTTGATGATGCCGAGCACGATCTCTGCGTCGGCCAGCAAGGGTGCGGCGTCGCGAATCGATTCGGCGAGGTTGACGGTGCTTCCCGACGGGACCGCATCGTTGATCGCGTCGAGGAACGGGGTGGCGTCGGGCAGTGTCAACGTCTGCATCACGAGCACGTTCGTCGGACTAGTGAGATCGATGCGTTCCATGTGCTTCCTCAGATGATGTGGGCTTCGACGGTGCCGATGCCGCTGAACTCGCCGATCCAGTGATCGCCAGGGCTGGTCGGCATGCGGGCAAAGGCGCCGGTGATGACGCGCTGTCCGGCACGCAGCATGAATCCGTGTCGGGCGAGCTGGCCGACAAGACGGCACAGCGAGATCGTGTGGTCGTCGACGAAGTCGCTCGATGTGCCTCGGAAGACGTCTTCGCCGTTGCGGCTCATCGTGATTTCGGTCGCGGACAGGGTCGCCGCGTCGGTGACGGTCGAAGGTGCGCCGTGGACAATGCCCCAGTTCGTGAGGCAGTCGGTGACCATCGAGAAGAAGTCGGGTTCGGCTGTCCCGGTGCGGGCCTCGTTGAGTTCGAACCCGGCGCTGACCGAAGCGACATGGTCCAGCACCCGGTCGGGGGTGATCGATGCGTCGTTGATGTCGGACCCGATGGTGAAGCACATCTCGGTCTCGATCGAGAGTCCGGCGACGTCGTTGCTCGACACCGAGGTGCCGCTTTCGAGCACTCGTTCCGAGCGCACGAATCCGAACGGACGCTCATCGGCGCCGAGCTTCTGGCGAGACGCTTCGCTGGTGAGTCCGACCTTCCAGCCCCCAAGGCGAAGCCCTCGGCTGACCTCGTCGTCGAGCACCGCAACCTGCAGCTGCAGCGCCTGGTCGAGGTCGATCGTGCCGGCCATCCACGAGGGGAAGTAGTCGCCCTCGGCCCGAGATGCGAGGAGCCGCTCGGCAACCGCTCGATCCACGATGGGCGCTGCAGGTTGCTGGGTCGTCATGGTGCCTCCTCGGCAATCACAGGGTTGCGCAAGATGCCGATGCCCTCGATCTCGATCTCGACGGTCTGGCTGGCAACGAGGAACCGGGGCGGGTCGAAGGATCCGCCGGTGCCCTCGGGTGAACCCGTCGCGATCACGTCGCCGGGGCGCAGTGCAATCGCCTGCGAAAGGTACGAAATGATCTCGGCAACCGAGAAGATCATCGTTGCGGTGCTGGCGTCTTGGCGGACCTCGCCGTCGACTCGCGCCATCAGCCGGAGGTCCTGCGGGTCGGCGATCTCGTCGGCCGTCACCATCCACGGGCCGATCGATCCGGACTGCTCGAAGTTCTTGCCTGCGTTGACGCTGTGGCGTTGCCAGGCACGCACGGACCCGTCGTTGAGACAGGTCCAACCGGCGACGTGGTCGAGTGCATCGTCCACGCCGATGTGTCGGCCACCAACACCGATCACGGCGGCGAGCTCGGCTTCGTAGTCGAATGACTCGTGCGCGATCGGAGCGACGACCGGTTGATCGTGCCCGACGAGCGTGCCGGGCATCTTGGAGAACCACGGCGGATGAGTTGGCGTCGGCGGCTGTTTGCCCGCGGGGTACTTCTTCTCGTAGTTAAGCCCGGCTGCGAACACGCGACCGGTCGTTGCGAGCAGGGGCAGAAACTCGACGGAGTCCGGGGCATGGATCGGGCCGTCGGGCGCCGCCAACGCAGCCAGATCGACGCTGCGCTCAAGCAGCCCCTTGAGTCCGTTCGGAACACCGAGCGACGTTGCTTCGCGGATGCCTGCCTCTTCGGCGATGCCGACGCGGATCGGAGCGTCGGGTAAATCAGCCGGTAGACGGAACTCGACAACTCGCACGTCGGCGAGGTTAGTGACCCGTCTCGCTGAGGTCAGAATGCGTCGCGTTGAGGGCGGCGCACGTTTCTCATGAGCGGCGGCGTGATCGGGCGCGAGCAGGCTGGCGAGCGTCACCCCGAAGCGTCTGGGCAACTTCGGCGGCGGCGAGCGCAGCGAGGCCACTCACGAACCAGATCGGTCCGGCGACAGCAAGCGCGACCAGAACCAGGTTGGTGACGATGAGGTAGCTCACGAATCGACGATCGCGCAGTGCTTCGGCCATGCAAGGTTGTTCGGCCCAGGTCGCTCAGCGCGTAGCTGATCTGAGCCACGATGGTCCCGGTGACCCAGAAATCGCCGTGGCTGCGGTAGGTGACCATGCTCATTGGGAGACGTCGCTCACCCGATCAGGGGAGCCCGTCGTCGCATCGGGCAGTCGAGCGTCAGCGGGGTTGGTCGACCCCCGCGACCGTGACTCGTCGCATGACCCGGCGCTCGTTTGCGATGTCATAGGGCAACAGCCGATGCAGCAACGTGCGGTTGTCCCAGACGAGCAGATCGTCGGCTCGCCACTGGTGCTCATAGACCACGTCGTGCACGCTGAGCTGGGCTTCGATCTCGGCGAACCATTGACGGCTCTCGGCTTCGTCGCGTCCGGCGATGTGAGATGCATGGCCGCCCATGTAGAGCGACTGGGATCCGTCGGGATGCGTGCGTATCCACGGATGCTCAACCGGCGGATACTTGGCCCGCTCGTCTTCGCTCATCGGATTCATGCGCCCCGGGTTCATGGACCGAGACCACTCGTAGCTATGGACGAGCGTCAGCGCTTCCATCTCAGCCCGCTGCTCCGCCGGAACGAGCGACAGTGCTTTGCGCATGTCGGCGAACTGGGTTTGGCCGCCCCGGGTGGGTACCTCGACCGCCGACAGGATCGTGCACAGCGCCGGGACCTCGCGGAAGGAGCTGTCGGTGTGCCAACGCTCGGTGCCTCGCAAGAAGACGGCCTGGGGCTCGTCGAACTCGACGATGCCGCCGTCGGCGCGCACATTGCTCAGGTTGAAGATCTCAGGATGATCCGGATGTCGCTTGTCGGGCTCGGGGAGAATCTCGAGGTCCCCGAACGCATGCCCAATCGCTACCAGCTGTGCCGCGCTGATGCTCTGATCTCGGATGAGCAGCAACCCGTGGTCGAAGAGCCCCTGGCGCAGTGCATCGACATCGTCGGCCGTGAACGCGTCTGGATCAGCTCCGAGCACTCGAGCCCCAAATGGGCCCGCGAGCGGCTCGAACTCGATTGTCGTCATGCGAATGCGAGGAGGCAGTTGGGCGCCCCGGCTTCGATAGCCGAGAAGTCGCGAGCCGCGTAGTACTCGGGCCGCTCGTAGGTCTCGCCTCGGTTGTCGGTCGGGCACACGTTCACGTAGAGCAGCAGTCGCCGCAACGGGCTGATGTTGACCGATGAGCCGTGCACGACCGTCATGTCCATGAACAGCACGGAGCCTGCGGCGCCGGTGATCGTTTCGAGGCCATAGTCCTCGACCAGCCTCGACATCGTTTCGTCGGTGATGTCGTACCGGTACTTGGATACGGCTTCGAAGTCGGGACTTGTCGGGTCGACTTGAGCAGTGGACACAAGTCCCTCGCGATGGGACCCGGGCACGGCGAGCAGCGGTGCGTTGACGTGGGTGACGTCATCGAGGAAGACGGCGATCATGATCCCGCGCGGGTCGGGCACGCCGTCGACCCGGTGATACGTGCCGAAGTCCTGATGCCAGGCAACGATCGAGCCGTTGGTCTGCTTCATGTTGATGCGGGATTGGTGGACGAAGAAGTCGGCGTCGAGGAGTTGCTTGGTCGGTTCAACCAGCGATGGGTGACGCACCAGCGCATCGAGTCGTTCGTCGAAGAGGTGCATGCCCCAGCAGACGTGGGGTGACCCGTCGGCCTCGCGCCCGACTTCGGGGCCTGGTCGCTCCATGACCTGCAGCGCTGCTTGTTCGAGCACGGCGACCTCGGCGGTTGAGAACATGTCGGGCACGACCGTCCAGCCACGCTCCTGATAGGCGCGCACGTCAGCATCGTCGAGGTGCATCATGTCTCCTGGCTGGTTTCGGCGGTGATCGCATCGATCCCGCTGCGGAGGGCCCCGGCAAGAAGCCCAATGTCGTAGCTGACCGACACCATGCGGAACCCGCGGCGAACCCAGTCGACCCCGGTTGCGGTATCACCAGCCAAACAGGCGGCGGCTTTGCCGTGCGCTTCGCACGCGGCCAGAAGCGAGTCGATGCCCGCCTGCATGCTCGGGTGTTCGGTCTGGCCAGGTACGCCGAGCGAGAGCGAGAGGTCACCGTGGCCGAGGTGACCGACATCGATGCCGGGCACCGACATGATCTCATCGGCGTTCGCGATGCCTCGTTCGGATTCGATGAGAGCGCACACCAGGGTGCGGTCGTGCGCGCCTTCGATGATCTCGGGCACCGTGTGGCCGCCGTAGTCATCGGCGGCGCCACCGAACATCGCGCCTCGTTGCCCGGTGGGCGGATAGCGAGTCAGTCGAACCAGCTGTTCGGCTTGCTCTGCGGTCTCGACCATCTGGAACAACATGCCCATCGCCCCGAGGTCGAGCAGCTGGGCGGTGTGTTCGTGCGTCGTTGCTCGGGGACGAACGAGCGGCACGATGTTGAGGCCTCGGCATAACGCAAGCTGGGTCTTGATCTCGGCGTACGAGAACCCGCTGTGCTCCATGTCGTAGAAGACAAAGTCGGCACCGCCCTGTTCCAAGATTTGAGGTAGGCCGGGCGACAACAGCTCGAACACCATGGTGCCGAACACGGTTTCGCCAGCGGCCAGACGTTCTTTGACCGGATTGGGGCGCACGAGCCGAAGTTAGTCGACGGTCGCCTCGTCGCTTTCTTCGTCGCCGTCGACTGCGGTGCGGATCGTCTCCGCCTGCTGGTGCTCGAGATCGATCACGTCTTGATCGTCGACAGCGTGGTCCGAATCGGACAAATCGATCGCTGCGTCCCCTGCTGATCCTGCGGCGCGTCGCTCCGCTTCGACGGGATTCTCGTGGCGCTCGTTGTATTCGGCGATCGTGAGAGGTTGGAGCGTGACGTGTGTCCGGGCCCGCACCTGCGCAGATCGAGGGAAGCCGAGGAGCGGTCCGAGCTCGCCGACATAGGCGCCAGCGGATCGATCAGCGATGACCGTTTCGGTGCCGTCGCTGAACTCGCGCACGATGTCGACGGTTCCTTCGACGATGTCGTAGATGTAGTCGCTCTTGGCATCTTGGCGGAACAACACTTCGCCCGGCACGAGCATCAGCTGGCCCTGGGCGGTCGTCGCAGCTTCGTGCTCAGGCGTCATGTAGACGACCTGGTCCATCGCCGGCAGCAAGCGATCGTCGTGGGTCGAGATGATGATCGTGCGCCCGCGATCGCGGAGCGAGCGGAGCAGCTGCACGACCGCCTCGGCACTGATGTGATCGAGGTTCGCAGTGGGCTCGTCGGCCAGCAGAACCTTGGGATCGCCGACCAGGCCACGGGCGACAGCGACACGCTGTTGCTGGCCTCCGCTCAGATGCTTGGGCATGTGGTCGGCGCGCTCTTCGAGGCCGATCTCGGCAAGCAACACGTCGGCGCGAGCGAGGGCCTCTTTGCGCCTGACGCCCGCGACGAGCAGGGGAGCGGCGACGTTCTCTCGGGCGCTCAGCGACGGGATCAAGTTGAAGCCCTGGAACACGATGCCGATGGTGTGGCGCCGGTAGTCCTCGAGTTCGGTTCCGGACAACGACAGCACGTCGATGCCGTCGACGACCACGCTTCCGGACGTCGCCGGGATCATGCCGCTCAGGATCGACAGCAACGTGGTCTTGCCCGAACCCGATGGGCCGAGCAGCGCGATGAGCTGGCCCGGGGGAGCGTCGAGCTCGAAACCATCGAGCGGGCGAACCGTGTAGCGCTCCGAGGCGTACTCGACGACCAGGTCTTCGATGCGAACGAGCGAAGGGCGACTCTCGGGTCTCATCCGAATGCCTCCGATGGCGAGGTGGCTCGGACTTTCATCACACCGGCCATGCCCGCCACAGCAGCGACGACGACCGCGCCGACGGGGATCTGCCACCACGACGAGCTCGGCACCCGAACGATCATGGGGAACGCCGGCGCAACGAACGACTGCAGGATGGCGGCGATGCCGACAGCGAGCGCCGTCATGATCACGCCCTGAACCAGTAACGAACTGGCGAGGTCTCGGGTCTTGCCGCCGACGGCCTTGAGTACGGCGAAGTCCCGGGTCCGTTCGAGGGCGGTGATGTAGACGATGGCTGCGATGACGATCGTGGTGATGAGCCAGAGCAATGCCTGGACGAGTGTGACCGAGCTGATGGCGTTCTCGAGCGGCTTCAGCGTGTCCGACGTGACCTGTTCGCTCGACAAGACTTGGAACTCGGGTGGCAGGTTCGGCGCTGGGTCGTCGGTGATGATCGCCATCGCAACGTCATTGCCTCCAGCCACGGCCTTCTGTGCGAACTCGATTGGGGCGAACACCATCGGCACGCCAGCGAGCACGGTCGCATCGTCGACAATGCCAACCACCGTCACCGTTTCAGTGCCGAGGCGAGCCGATTCCCCCAGGCGTAATCCCGTCGTCGCGTCGACGACGACTTCGCCAGGACCTGCCGGCATGCGTCCTTCGTCGAGGTTCTTCTGGACGTGATTGGGTCCCTTGAAGTCACGGCCGGCGACGAACACGCGCTCGCCATCGAGCTGGCTTGGCTGG
>CALDGN010000295.1 GCA_937942965.1 uncultured Acidimicrobiales bacterium
ATCTGCGTGCGGTCCAACGAGGCGGCTACTTGTCGGTCGACAGCACGACGCCGTTGCGCACGCCGTTGATCGGCGCCAACTCGGCGTGGATCTTTGTGCCGGTCGACGGTGACCCTCCACCGCCACCGCCTCCTCCTCCACCTCCGCCACCTCCTCCGCCACAGGGACCATTCCCTGAGGCCGGTGACCGCATTGCGCTTCGCAATCTGGACACCAACCGATGGCTCGACGGCGACCCCAACAATGTTGATCAGTCGATCAACCTGGGTGACGACGACGTCTGGATCGTCGAGGACGCTGGCAACGGCCTGTTCGCACTGAAGAATGCGGTCACCGACCGCTACCTCGATGCCGATGGCCAGTCTCAGGACTGGAACGTCGAGACCTCGTGGTCGGTGCGCGACGACGACCGTTGGGGCTTCGGCCTCGTCAATGGTGACGGCGGCGTGATCGTGCACAACCTGCAGTTCGGCCGCTACTTGTGGGCCGAGAACGGTGGGGCGTACAACGTCGAAACCAGTGGGCTCCCGAACGCAGGAGCACAATGGGAGCTCGTCTTCATTGACGGCTAACTAATTGGGTCGGGTGGGGTCGGCGTCAGCTGGCCCCACCGCCCTCGTTAGCGGGACGAGCGTCGCGACTTCGACCTCGATCGCCGATGCAGGGTCTGACGCCTTCGAGCAGCCGCTGTCGCTGCCGCGAGTGCGGCGAACAGGCTCGGCCACGCGAGCGTGCGTATCAGCCGAGCACGGTGAGAGATATTGCGCTGATCGGACAAGCGCACGAACGACGGATCGCCCGGATCGACGATGACCTCGATCTCTCGCAGCTCCGCCTCGCCTGACGTGATGTCGGACCGCTCGAACACGTCGAACTGGCAGTCCTGGCGTTGGCGACCTCGTTGTAGATCCCAGAAGCCGCTCACGCGATTGATACGAGATTCGTAGATCTCATCGTCGAACTCGTAGCCGACGATGTAGTCAACGTCCGGGTCATAGCCGCAGCGGCCCCCGGCCAGGATCTCGGCCATGACGCGCTCGCTAGTGGCGAGGAAGTCGTCGTTGGCCCAGCGTTCCTGGAGATACGGAACGAACGCAACAATCGCGAGCACGACAAAGATCAACGCGGCGAGACGGCCGAGAAGATCCCAGCGATCCCGCAGCGACACCCACCTACGGGCAGCGCGCAGCCACCCACCGAGCAGTGACCTCAACGACTCTTGGCGACCTCGGTGAGGAACTCGGCGTTCGTCTTGGTTGAACCGACCCGATCGAGCAGCAGCTCGAGAGCGGCTGCGGTCTTGTCACCATCGGTGCCAACGGCGTCGAGGACACGGCGCAGCTTGGTGGTTGCACCGTGGTGCTTCATGTCCATGAGCAGCTCGTCGTGACGAGTCGAGCTGGCAGCGATGTCGACGGCCGGGAACAAGCGACGCTCGGACGCGTTGCGGTCGAGGCGGAGTTCCATGTTGCCGGTGCCCTTGAACTCTTCGAAGATGACTTCGTCCATCCGGGAGCCGGTCTCAACGAGTGCCGTTGCCAGGATCGTGAGTGAGCCGCCCTCTTCGAGATTGCGGGCTGAACCAAAGATCTTCTTGGCCGGGTACAGCGCGCCGGCGTCGACGCCGCCCGACATGGTGCGTCCGCTGAAGCGGCCGCTCAGGTTGTAGGCACGAGCGAGGCGGGTGATGCCGTCCATCACGATGCAGACGTCATCGCCAGATTCGACCATGCGGCGTGCGCGCTCGATCACCATCTCGGCGACCACTGTGTGCTCGTCGGACGGACGGTCGAACGTCGAGGCGACGACCTCGCCGTTCTTGAGCCACCGCTTCATGTCGGTGACCTCTTCGGGACGCTCATCGAGCAGCACGACGATGAGGCGGACCTCGGGGTTGTTCGTCTCGATGGAGCGGACGATCTCTTTGATGACGGTCGTCTTGCCGGCCTTGGGGGGCGCAACGATCAGCCCGCGCTGACCCTTGCCGATCGGGGCGACGATGTCGATGACGCGAGCGGTCAGGTCGGCTGGCGTCGTCGCCCGCTCGAGCTTGAGCGGCTCGTCGGGGAAGATCGGTGTGAGCTCGTCGAAGTGCGGACGGTTGCGGGCCTCTTCGGGGTCGCGTTCGTTGACCGCGTCGACGGTCAGCAGTGCCGGGTTCTTCTCGTTGCGAGCGGCGGGACGGGAGCTGCCGCGCAGGTGGTCGCCCGAGCGGAGTCCGAATTCGCGGACCATCTTGACTGGCACGTAGCAGTCGTCGCGGCTCGGGATGCCGCCTTCGACACGAAGGAAGCCGTAGCCATCGCTGCGGAGATCGAGGTGGCCTTCGACCTGGACAGGTTCGCCTTGCCAGTCGAGTTCGTCACGGTCGCGGCCGCGGCGGCGACGGCGACGCTTGTTGCCCGTGTCGCCCTGGTCCCCGCCCTGCTGGTCGGAACCCCGGTTCGACCCATTGCCGTTCGCATCGTTGCTTTCGGAGCCTCGGTTGCCAGACCCCCGGTTGTCAGAACCTCGAGTATCGGAGCCGCGATCGGAAGCACGGTCCGAACCGCGGTTGTCCGATCCCCTGCCCTTGTTGTCCTGGCGGTCGTTGCGGCGGCCACGTCGTTCATCGTTCGAACCGCTGCCGCTCCCCTCGTCCGCGTCACCATCGTCGCCGGAGTCGCTGTCATCCGATTCGCCGTCGTCTGCGTCGTCTGCGTCAGAATCAGCGTCGTCGTCGACGTCATCGTCTGCCTGGCCCGCAGCGTCGCTTCCGCCATCGTGAGATGCAGTGGCGTCGTCGGTCGCGTCAGTTGACGTGTCGTCGGACGCGTCTTCACCGGCGCCGAGAATCAGGTCGATGATCTGGCCTTTGCGCATGCGAGAGCCAACCTTGGCTCCCATCGCTTGGGCGATCACGGTCAGCTCGGCCCGGTCTTTGCCTTCGAGCGTTGTGCGGTCGGAACTCATGTGGTGCTCCAGGTGTGGCGTGTCAACGACACGTGCTTGTGGTGCGGTAGGTCGTGGTGCGGCGTTGGCACCCTCGGACTCGAGGAATCAGCGCCAGCCGGGAACGTCATGTCCCGTTAAGAAAGGCTCGGAGCACGGACGCTCCGTCACGTCCAAGACGTTAGCGAGGGTCCCAGGTTGTGCCAACTGCAGGCGGTCAGTTCGGGCGCCCGCTCAGGCTTCGACGGCGTCGATCCAGGCGAGGAAGTCGTCGTAGGTGTCGAAGTCGGCGAGCTGCGGATTCGTCTCGGCGATCGACCGAGGTGCGTGAAACAGGCTGCCGGCATCGGCGGCGTTGAGCATCGACAAGTCGTTGAACGAGTCGCCGCCAGCGGTGACGTGGAAGTTCAGCCCCTGCAGCGCCTCGACCGTCTTGCGTTTGTGGTCTGGCGTGCGCAGCTCGTAGCCAACGATGCGGTCGTTCTCGACGACAAGACGGTGGCAGAAGATCGTGGGGAGGCCCAGGTGCGGCATCATCGCGCCGGCGTACTGCTCGAACGTGTCGCTCAGCAGAAGCACCTGGTAGCGGCTGCGCAGTTCGTCGAGGAACGAGCGGGCCCCATCCAGTGGCTTGATCTCGGCCAGCACTTCGGCGACCGTCGTCATCGTCAGATCGTGTTCGGCAAGAATGCCGAGCCGGTACTGCATGAGCACGTCGTAGTCGGGCTCGTCACGGGTCGTGCGACGCAGCGCTTCG
The DNA here is from genome assembly GCA_937942965.1 of uncultured Acidimicrobiales bacterium. Taxonomy (GTDB): domain Bacteria; phylum Actinomycetota; class Acidimicrobiia; order Acidimicrobiales; family UBA10347; genus UBA10347. The sequence goes on from CALDGN010000295.1 coordinate 3,689, forward strand.
ATCTGGGTGAGCTCAGCGAGCTGGATCCAGACCTCGGGCATGAGTACGCCCTCGACGTCGAGTGTGATGACCCGTTGGCGCCCCGTTTGCACGGTCGAGAGGATACGTGGCTCAGGCAACGTTTTTGCGAGCTCACAACACGTGCTGATTTCAACACATGCATACGAAACCTAAACTTGTGCTCTTATCGACACTTTTTGGAGTTGGCCGCTACTGTGTCGAAATGAGCACGAACCGCTACAGAATTGCCTCAGGCGAAGATCTTGGTCGAGTCGTCCGCGATGCACGCGCGAACAGGGGCCTTACCCAAGCAGAGGCTGTTGATGTCCTCGGGCTCACGTTCGACCGGACCCGCCTGGCCCGAATTGAAGCAGGCGCCGGCTTTCGATCCCTCGATCGAGCACTCTCCCTGCTCCGCAGGTTGGGTGTTGAGCTGTACGCAGAGGTCGAAGTGCGGCCGGAAACGTGAGCAACGTGAGCCTCGGCGTTTGGCATGGCGGCACGCGCTTGGCCACACTCACTCGCCGGCAGCGGCCATGGCAGATTCGCTGTCGCTACGAACGCGACATCATTGCCAGCGGAGCCAACCAGATTCTGATCTCGTGCTCGCTTCCGGTGAGCGCAGGGCGACTCGACGCAAGCCCATGGATACGGGGCCTCCTTCCCGAAGGTGAACATCTCATCGCGCTCGCGACACAAGCGCGGAAGACGACCATGGACTTCTTTGGCCTCATCAACCGGTACGGACGGGATCTCGCCGGTGCCCTAACGATTGCGGCCGAACCCGAAGACCCAGGTCGATGGGATCTCGAACAGTACTCCGATGAATCCCTCGCAATCGAACTTCGAACGGTGAGCGAAGCACCCGGATTCGCTATTCGCGACGACAGCGAACTCTCCATCGCTGGGCTGCAGAACAAGCTCCTGGTCGCGAAGACCGAAACTGGCTGGGCCCGACCGATGTATGGCTATCCATCAACGCACATCTTCAAGCTCGGAGACAGCCGCTTTCCCGGAATTGTCCGGGCAGAGCACGTCTGCATGCAGTTCGCGGCGGCGGTTGGTCTTTCGAACGTTGCGACTTCAGAGCTGGCAGTCGATGGGCTCGAAGTTCTTTCGGTCGAAAGATACGACCGAATCCCGACATCTCCGGGTGAACCGCCCCGTCGCATTCATCAAGAGGACGCGTGCCAGGCGCTCGCGATCAATATCGATGCCCACGGGGGCAGGGGGAAGTACGAGGCATTCGGCGGGCCCGGTTTCCGACAGATTGCGACGCTTCTTGATCGCTTCGGCGACCCGGCCACACAACTGCCGCGACTACTGGAGATTGCGATTTTCACCTGGCTCATCGGAAACGCCGATGGCCACGGCAAGAACATTTCGCTGTTCATCGACACCGACACCGGCCGGGTCCGCCTCGCCCCGCTGTACGACACGGTGCCGACGTTTCTTTGGCCGCAGCTGCGGGCGACGATGGCAATGAGCATTAACGGCGTTCTCGGCGACCCAACTGCAACCGACTTCATCGCAGAGGCTCGTTCGTGGGGCCTCGGGGAAACCCGCTCCGAACAGGTCATGACCTCGTTTCTTGCCAGGGCGAGCCAAGCGTCAGTTCAACATGACCAGATCGCCGAGACGGTCGCTCACCGCGTTGCACGGTTGCAAAGCGGATAGGGATCTGGTGAGTCGCTTCGACGTTCAGCCGATCGAACGTTGGAAGTAGCGGATGTCGGGCAGGAGCTCCCAGCCCATCTCGGCCCAGAACGCCAACCCGCCGGTGTTGTCAGCCCAGACTTCGAGCCGCAGCTCGGTGATGCCGCGGGCGAGAAACCGCTGCTCAAGTTCTTCGACAACCCGTCGGCCAAGTCCTTGGCCTTGGCGGGTTGGGTCAACGACCGCTCGCTTAATGCGGCCTCGGTGCCCGTCGTAGGTACCCATGATCGACGCAACGAACTCGTCGTCATCGATGATGACCAGGAACAGGTCGGGGTCGTGATCAAGCTTGTTGATGATCTCGGCCCGGTCGGCTTCGGAACCGCCGACGCCGCCAGCGGACCAGAGCGCGAGCAGGCTGTCGACATCGCCGAGTTCGACGGACCGTACGGTGAGTTCAGCCATCGGTCAGCTCGCGTTCAGCTCCGGCGCAGGGAGCGCACGTGGGCCTCGACGGTTGCGAGGTCATTGGGCAGAACTTCGAAACGCTCGTCGCGCTCGAAAAGGTCGCCGACACGTGCTGGCAACGGTGGCCGCACGCCGGTGGCGTGTTCGACCGCGTCGGGGAACTTGGCCGGGTGGGCGGTGGCCAGCGTGACCATCGGCGAAGCCGTGGGGTTCCGGCGAGCTGCTGCGACGCCGACGGCGGTGTGTGGGTCGAGCAGCATCTGCTGTTGCTCGTGGATAGCGGCGATCGTCTCGACGACGCCACCGGGGCCTTCGTCGTCGACCCGTTCGCCGTGCCAGAGTTCGCCGAGCAGTGCTTGGTGGGCGTCGTCGATTGTGATCGAGCCGGTGTCACGGAACTCGGCCATAAGGTCAGCGATCCGTTGACCGTCGCGGCCGTGCGTCTCGAACAGCAGCCGTTCGAGATTGCTCGAGATCTGGATGTCCATGCTGGGCGACAGGGTCGGGACGACGCCTTCGATCGCCATGGTGCCGGTCGTGAACAGTCGGGTGAGGATGTCGTTGCGGTTGCTGGCCACGATGAACCGATCAACCGGTACGCCCATCATGCGGGCACCCCAGCCAGCGAACACGTTGCCGAAGTTCCCGGTTGGGACGGTGAACGAGACCGGCGATCCGTCGGGAGCGACGCGCTGGGCGGCGACGACGTAGTAGACGATCTGGGCCATGACCCGTGCCCAGTTGATCGAGTTAACGGCACCAAGGCTGACCTCGGACCGGAACGACTCGTCGGCGAACATCGCCTTGACCAAGTCTTGGCAGTCATCGAAGGTGCCTTCGATGGCGACATTGTGCACGTTCGTCGAGTCGACGGTGGTCATCTGACGGCGCTGCACGTCACTCACGCGACCGTGCGGATGCAGGATGAAGATGTCGACGGCGTCGCGGTCTCGGCATGCCTCGATCGCGGCCGAACCGGTGTCGCCCGAGGTTGCGCCGACGATGGTGGTGCGGCCGCCACGCTTGGCGAGCTCGTGGTCGAACAGGCGACCGACGAGCTGCAGGGCGACGTCTTTGAAGGCCAGCGTTGGTCCGTGGAACAGCTCCATGAGCCATTCGTTCGGAGCGGTCTCGACAAGCTCGACGACGTTGTCCGTCGCGAACGTCGCATAGGTATCGGCGACCATGGCTTCGAACGTGTCGCGCTCGATCGAGCCGTCGACGAACGGCCACATCACGTCGATGGCGGTTTCGACGTAGTTGCCGGATCGGGCCGACGACACGACCTGAGGCCACGACTCGGGCAGGTAGAGGCCGCCGTCGGGAGCGAGACCGGTGAGCAAGACATCGCCGAAGGACAGCTCGGGAGCCGCGCCGCGCGTGCTGACGTACTGCATCGCCATGGCGCTATCCGCCAATGACGCGGTATTGGGCGCCGACGCGGTTGACGCTCGGCAGCGCCGACAGCTTCTCAAGCGTTGCCGCCATATCGCGTTCGGTTGCCTCGTGGGTGATGAACGCAATGCTGGCTTCGGCGCCGAGACCCTCTTGTTCCATCGAGCGGATGCTCACGCCGTTAGCGCCGAATACGCCAGCGACTTCGGCCAGCACACCGGGCCGGTCTTCGACCGCAAGCTCGAGGTAGAACGCGGACGTCGCAGCTTCGGGTGCCCGCAGGCGAGCGTCAGCCATCGGCGGCAGCCGACGTACGGTGCCATGCGCGACCGAGGTGGCGGCTTCGATG
>CALDGN010000296.1 GCA_937942965.1 uncultured Acidimicrobiales bacterium
GTCGCAACTGCTTGGCTGATTAGCCTGCGACGATGAGTGATGCGACGGATCCGCTGACCGACTTCGAGAAGCGTTCGGTCACGATCGATGGCGTAACCCACGACGTGTTCATCGCCGGCTCGGGGCCAGCGGTGCTGGTGATCCCCGAGGTGCCGGGCATCACGCCCGATGTTGCCGACTGTGCTCGCCGACTTGTCGAGGCCGGCTTCTCGGCCTGGATGCCATCGGTGTTCGGCGAGCCGGGAGTGCCATTCACGAACGGGCGAGCGCTCAAGACCATCGTCAAGGCATGCATCAGCCGCCAGTTCCTAGCGTTCGCCCGAGGCGCTCGAGCTCCCAAGGTCGACTGGCTCCGCGAGCTCGGCCGGCAGGCGCACGAGGAATGTGGCGGTCCCGGTATCGGCGTCATCGGCATGTGCTTCACCGGCAACTTTGCGCTCGCCCTCGCGATCGATGAGCGGGTCAAGGTGCCGGTGATGAGTCAACCGAGCCTGCCCTTGGGGCGGGACAAGAAGTCGGCCGCATCGCTCCACGTCGCGCCTGACGACGTCGCAACGGTGAAGCGGCGAACGGTCGACGAGGAGCTGTGTGTGATCGGGCTTCGCTTCACCGGTGACGTGCTTGTGCCAGCGGCTCGCTTCCGTTCACTCGAGCGCGAGTTCGGCGACGCGTTCATCGGCGTCGAAATCGATTCGAGCGCCGGCAACGACTGGGGCTTCTCGAAAGACGCCCACTCGGTGACGTCGAAGGAATGGTCAGCCGACCCCGACAACCCGACCGGTCAAGCGTGGAACCTGATCGTCGACCACCTTTCCAAGCAGCTCCAGACGGCCTAGGTAGTGGGCGAGCCGATGGTCAGCGTTGACGAACTCCGTGCCGAGCTCAACGACGTTTGTGCTGTGCTGATGGATGACCGGTTCGGTCAGAAGTTCGCAGCGCTCGCTCGCCCGGCGGTTCGGACGCGTCCCGCTGCGCCTGGGGCGACGCAGCTCGGTCTGGCACCGCACCCAGCTCCGCACCCGGGTTGGCCGCTCGGTCCGGATGGGTCGCCGCTCACCCATCTGTGCTCGATCGATCTCGCTGACCTTGCTGATTTCGAAACTGGAGTTGAGCTGCCAACGAACGGCATCCTGCAAGCCTTTTATGACGTGGATCCCGAGCCGGGCACCTTGCACCCGACCGAGTTCGACAGCTTCACCCTTGCGATCGCCGATGCATCGGTGATCGCCGGCCCCGGCGCCGGAGTTGAGTTGACGCAAGTGCTCACGATCCCTGACTGGCACGAGCCGGCCGTCCAGGCATTCGCTCCTGCGAGGAGTGGGCCCGAGTTCAACCGGCGAGGCCGCAATCGAGCCGAGCTCCGTGCGCGAGCTCGGGGAGAGGCGATCGTTGAGGAGCCCCGGCACTCGGCCCACGATCGGCTGCGAACGCAGGTGAACGCCGTCAACGAGGAGTGGAACGCCCGGATCGAATCGCTGGTCGGTTCGGGGCCGCAGCACCAGATCGGCGGCTGGCCCGCGTTGGTCCAGCACGCGTTGTGGGAAGAGTGCGAGGAAGGGGCCACCGCTGCCGAGACGCTTGTGTTCGACGACGCGGTAGTAGCCGCTGCGAATCCAGCCCAGCGCTGGTCGTTGGTGATCCAGATCGACACCGACGAGGAGGTCGGCTGGATGTGGGGTGACGTCGGGCTTCTCTACTTCGCAGCGCGCACGCCGATCGAACCAGAACAGCTTCCGCTCGGGTCCTGGTGTGTTGCCCAGTGCCACTAGCGCGCGTTGGTAGCGCTGGCGGGCTAGGCCAATGCTGAGATGAGGTCTGCGAAGACTCGCCGGAGTGTTGGTTCGAGTTCTTGCCCGTCGTAGGGGGCGGCGAGCGGACCGCTGACCCACAGTTCGACGAAGCCGTGGACGAAGGCCCAGGTGGTTGCGATCAGGTCGGCGATGTTGCGGTCGGCGGCCCATCCGGTTGCCTGCTGGCGGAGCAGGATCGCGTCGATGCCGAAGTAGGCCCGCTCCCGGGCTCGCCAGAGTTCGGGCGTGTCGACTCGGGTGAGTTCGAGCCGCTGCAAGACGCTGAAGGCTGACGGCTCTTGTAGCGCGAATCGGGCATAGGCGGCGGCTGCGTCGAGCATCGCCTGGTGAGGATCGTCGGTCGCTGCACCGGCATCTTCGATCGCCGCGCCGACTCGGTCATAGGCCCGAGTCAGATAGGCCGTGAACAGTCCGGGCTTGTCGCCGAAATAGTGCGCCGCCGCGGTGTGTGAGAGCCCCGCCTGGGTTCCGACCCGGCGCACGGTGACGCCGGACGGGCCGTGCTCGGCGATGACGGCATCAACGGCATCAAGAAGTCGGGTCGGGGTGTCGCTCACGCACGCTGAGGTTGGCGTGCAACGCCCTGCTTCTGCAACCCCGTGTTGCGAAGACCAAGCGCCAACACGACGGCGACTGCGCCGATGATGGCGCCGTCAGCCAGTGCAAGAACTTGGCCGAGGGTGCGGTCGATCACGCCGGTGACCACAAGCGCCACCATCAGCAGCGGGTACGGGGCGATCGCGGCGAGGTTGAGGAGCGCGACCCGCTCCAGCTGCATGCGGGGGAGCAACACGGCGATCAGCACCGCATGGCCAAACAAGACCAGTCCGGCGAGTCGTATCCATCCTGAGGACTCGATACCGAGCCATCCGCCGACGGTGGCGGGGGCGACGAGAAACAGCAGGCCGGACAGCAAAGAGAATCCGGCGTTGAACAGGAGCGTTGGGCCGAGTGTCGGGGGTGGGGGCGTGGGGTTCGTCATGTGGCCACCGTACTCCAATCGCTTTACAAAGTAAAGTGCCGGGAGTACACCCCGCGTGTCATACGGCGCGCATAGGGTCGACGTGTGGCGATCGAGCTCCTCGACGGACTGAATCCGGACCAAGAAGAAGCGGTGTTGCACCGCGACGGCCCCTTGCTCGTCGTGGCTGGTGCCGGCTCAGGTAAGACGCGAGTGTTGACGCACCGCATCGCACGGCTGATCGAAGAAGAGCGAGTGTCGCCGTTTGCGATCCTCGCGATCACGTTCACCAACAAAGCCGCCAACGAGATGAAACATCGCGTCGAAGCGTTGATCGGCCCGGTTGCCCAGAAGATGTGGGTCTCGACCTTTCACTCGGCGTGCGTGCGCATCTTGCGTCGCGAAGCCAAGGTCATCGGCTTCCCGTCGTCGTTCACGATTTATGACCATGCCGACGCGGTCCGCCTCACCAGCTATGTGCTGCGTGACCTGAACATCGACTCCAAGCGCTATCCGGCCCGTTCGGTGCACTCGGCGATCAGCGCCGCCAAGAACGAGGGCCTTTCCGCTCAGGAATACGAGGACATGGCTGGCCAGGCCTACGAGCGCAAAGTCGCCCAGGTCTTTGTCGAGTACCAGAAGCGGCTCAAGGCCGCGGGCGCTATGGACTTTGACGACCTGCTCACGAACACCGTCCGCATGTTCCGCAGCCACCCCGATGTCCTCGAGACCTGGCAGCGCCGCTTCGAGCACATCCTGGTCGACGAGTACCAAGACACGAACCCGGTTCAAAACGAACTCGTACTGTTGCTCGCCAAGTCCGAAGGCAACGTGTGCGTGGTCGGCGACGCCGACCAGTCGATCTACCGCTTCCGCAAGGCCGACATCCGCAACATCCTCGAGTTCGAAAACGCGTTCCCGCAGGCCACGACGGTCGTGCTTGAACAGAACTACCGGTCGAGCCAGACGATCCTCGATGCCGCCAATGCGGTCATCGACAACAACCCCGGTCGCAAGCCCAAGCGGCTGTGGACCGAACAAGGGCCCGGCGAGCCGATCGTTCGCTACCACGCCGAAGACGAGGGCGACGAGAGCCGCTGGGTGGCCCACGAGCTCGCCCGCCTGCACGACAGCGAGCACTATCGCTGGGGCGAG
>CALDGN010000297.1 GCA_937942965.1 uncultured Acidimicrobiales bacterium
CTCGCCGTCTCCGAAGAAGAACGACTGGAGATCTTCGAAGATCGCTGGGCCAAGGGCGGGTTCCACTTTTGGGTCGGCACGTTCAGGGACACGCTGTCGAACCTCGAGTCGAATCGTCTCTCGTATGACTTCTGGCGTGACAAGGTGCGGGCTCGCATCCACGACGAGTCGCTGCACGAGAGCGTTGCCCCAACAGAGCCGCCCTATCCGTTTGGCACCAAGCGGCCGTCGCTCGAGCAGAACTTCTACGACCTGTTCGATCGTGACGACGTGTCGCTCGTCGACCTCAATAGGGATCCAATGGTCACGATCACGCCGACCGGAATCCAGACCGAGTCCGGGCACGTCGACCTCGACGTGCTGGTGCTGGCGACCGGCTTCGATGCCAACACCGGCGGCTTTACCCGTATGGACTTCCGAGGCACCGATGGGCTGTGGATCGGCGATGCGTGGTCCGATGGTGTCGACACCCACATCGGTATGGCGGCTCCCGGGTTCCCGAACATGATCATGCTGTACGGCCCCCAGAGCGCGGCCTCGTTCTGCAACGGACCGGTGTGCGCCGAGATCCAGGGCGAGTGGACCGTCGACCTGCTCGAACACCTCCGCACGCACGAACTGACGCGCTTCGACACTGAGCACGCTGCCGCCGAGCAGTGGTCCGAGGTGCTGGCCGGCTGGGCCGAGATGACGCTGTTCGGCAAGGCCGACAGTTGGTACATGGGCGCCAACATCCCCGGCAAGCGCCGCCAGCTGCTGAACCTGCCGAGCAGCGACGCGTACCGAGCCGCGCTCAACGAGTGCGCCGAAGCGGGTTACTCCGGCTTCGTCTTCGCTTAGGCCTTCGGCGAGACCGTGTCAGGCCGCAGATGGCCGGGACAGGTCCGAGGGGCGGACCGAGCCGTGTTCGAACCACTCGCCTGGCTCGACGCGCAGGGTTTCGAAGAGCCCGTAGAGCGCTTGGTCGTAGTTGACGCGCCAGCCGCAGAAGTTGCGCCACGCCTCGTCGAGGTCGTCGACCAGAGGAATCTCAAGCGCTTTGAGTTCCTCGCACAGCGCGTCGAACACCTCGCGTTCGAGCGAGATCGATTCGGCGGGCCAATGCGGATCCGACGGGTGCTCGATGTCGAGCGCGTCCGCGATGCTCCCGAGCGTGGTGAATCCTGAACGCAGGCAGAGTGCGGCACGGGGCGATGCTTCGATGTCGATCGTCGATTGAATCAGGGCGGCGGTGTCGAGCACGGTGCCGGCGGCGACGACCCAGCTGCGGCCGTAGTACGCGGAACGGAAGAACGACAGCGACGTGTGTGTGGTGTGCGTCTCCTCGATCTGGAGGAACCAGTCTTCCCACTCGGCCCACACGAGATCCATGTGATCGAGCCAGCCGATGAGGTTCGTTCGCTCAAGGAACGTGATCGGGTGGGGTGGGCGGCCGGCTCGAACTTCGAGTCGGGCGACGGCGACTTCTCGAGCGGTGTATGCGCCATAGATCGTCGGCAGGTAGCTGATCATGAGGGCGACGAGACCAAGCCCGATCAGGGCCTCGCCGACAACAAGCAAGAGGGTGATCGTGTGATCGCTAGTCGTGACGCCCAAGGTCGTGAGCGCCGATCCTGACAGGACAACGGCATCACGAAACGTGTCGACGCTGAGCCCCCAGAAGATGAGGGCGAACCCGATGGTGACGTGAGCAGCCCACACGAATGGCAGGGTCACCAGCCCGAATGGCGCGATACGGGACTCGAGGCGGTCTCGGCGCACCGGGTCCGAGATCCGCTTGGCGATCGTGTTGGCGAGGCCGCCGATGAGCTGGAAGTGCCATCGGGTGATGTAGGGCCGCTCGGATCGTGGCACGACGACCGTAAGGACCGCTGACCACAGAGTGACAACGGCAATCACGACGCCGACCACGATCGCGAGCACTTCGAGAACGGCCGTCACCCGGCCGAATGTACTCAGTAGCTTCCCGGCCGATGAAGAATCGGTCGGGGCTAGCCATGGAGCGGCCGAGAGAGCGCCGCACCAACCCGGTCAGCACGAACGGTGCTTACCGTTCCCAGTGACTGGGCGGTTGGACGATTCGACCACCAGTGTTTCCAGCGCTGCCGTTGTTCGGCGCGATGGGTTCGTTGGACCGCTCGAACTTCGCGAACGAGGGCCGCTTGGGCCCGGCGTTCGTCCGCTTCGCGGATGACGGCTTCTGAGATGAGTTGTTCCCACATGGGAAATTCCTTTGGCTTGTTGGATGTGGTTGGTAAGCGAGGCATCGAGCGCGCCCGCGCACAGGCGCAGCGGCGAGACGCCGGGGTTCGGTCAGTCCGACAGACCGGTGTTCAAGAGCTGTGGATCAGCACAGCTCTGAAAATCAACAGAGTGAGAGGCGTCCGAAGACAGACGGATCCCGCGTTGACGACGTGTCAGCTGACTCGGAGACGCAGAGGCTCCATTGCAGCCGGTCGGCCGGTTCCTTCGAAGAGATTCGAAATCATCATTGGTATGCCTCCTTTCGTCACTCGTCATCGTTTCGCGGTCGAGCGATACCCGCAAGTGATTTTCCGCGCACACTTCCGCCTGGATTGTTTCCTGGGAATTTCGATGCACAAGGTCGGGTTTCAGAAACGGCTCCGAGTGACGGAGCACAACGAGGAGAAACCATGAGCACCCCCGTCGACATCACCACCGAGCAGTTCGAAGAGATCGTCACTGCTGACGGCATCGTCCTGGTCGACTTCTGGGCGAGCTGGTGCGGTCCATGCCGCTCCTTCGCTCCGATCTATGAAGAGGCCGCTGGCCGCCACCCCGACGTGACCTTCGCCAAGGTCGACACCGAGGCTGAACAGCAGCTTTCGGCGCAACTGGGCATCCAGTCGATCCCGACGGTCATGGCGTTCCGTGACGGCGTGCAGGTCTTCGCCCAGCCAGGCGCACTCCCCCATGCCGCCCTCGAAGACTTGGTCACCCAGATCGAGGCCCTCGACATGAACGAGGTACGAGCCGAGATCGAGCGTCACGAAGCAGCCCATGCTGCGGGTGACCACGAGCACGGACCGAACTGCAACCACTGAGCTCTCGGTAGCCACTGGCTTCTAGGAAGCTTCTCGCTTTTAGGAAGCCACTAGCTTCTAGGAAGACAGCGCCAGCCAGACTTTGAGGAGCTCCTCGGGGAGTGCCTCGACATCGTCGATGACCAGGTAACGACGCTCGGGGGCCATGTCCCGCAGATAGTCGTGACCGGCTGGGTCGATCGTCAAACAGAATGTGTCAATGCCATCCGCCTGGGCGTCTGCCAACGCCCGGGCGGTGTCGTGCATGCCGTACTCGCGGTCGCGAACGTCGTCGCCATAGTCGACGTCTTGCGGATAGCCGTCGGAGATCACGATCAGCAGCCGGGTGCGAGCACTGTCCGCCCCGAGCTTCATCGTGGCATGGCGGATAGCTGGCCCCATTCGGGTGTAGCGCATCGGCCGCATCGCTTCGAGCGCCGACCAGGTAACCGGGGACACCGGATCGTTCAGTTCCTTGACCACCCGGATCTGGACGTTCTCGCGGCCGCTTCCCGAGAAGCCAAAGATCGCATGACGGTCTCCCAGTTCGGTGAGCGCATCGCTCAACAAGGCGACGGCATCTTTGGCGACGTCGATGACTCGCCGCGGCGGCTCTGGGACCGGCAGGTTCGGATCCCAGATCGGGGCGTAGGACATCGCGTCGTCCTCGGGATCAACCGTCGGCGTGGCCGGTTCGGGCTCGGTGACAGGCGAGCTTGTGGACGCGCTGAGGTCGACCAAGAACACGGTGGCGACATCTCGTTCGGCACGGTCGCGGCGGATGCGCAAGCGGTCATCGACCGGGGCACCGCTGCGTCGGTCGATGATCGCCTCGATTGCCGCGTCGAGATCGAGCTCGTCCCCGTCATCGGAGCGGGGGATGCGGACGAGTTGCTCGGGGCGCAGCCGAGCCAAGCGACGTCGGATCTCGGCGCGAAGGTTCCGGTGGCGATCTCGGACATCGGTGATGAACGAGGGGTCATTGCCCACGAGCCGTTCCTCGAGCACGCGGCACCAGGCCGTTCGATGCGAGGCCGACCTGAAGTCCCACTCGTCGTAGACATAGGTGCGCACATCGAGTGCGGCGGCCCGCCGCCCGACCGGCAGGACGAGGCCGCCGAGCGGCTCGTCTTCGTCGTCCTCTTCGGCCTGCGTTCCCTGTTCGCCAGCCATCTCCTCGTCGATCGGTTGGCCGCCGGTGATGCCTTCGCGATCACGCAGCTCGTCGGGCGTCGAAGCGGAATCCAGCGCGGAGCCTGCCCCTTCGGATTCCATTCCTTCGGGCGCTTCGGCGTCGGCCTCGGTCGCTCCACGGAACTGCATGGCCACGGCACCAGCGGCGTTGAGTAGATCGGCGGCAGCTTGAAGGCTCGTGTCACGGGTTGCGTCGGGGACCTGGACGGTCTCGACCGCTCGGGTCACCAGATGGGTGAGCTGGGGCTGCACATAGGTCGATCTGTCGCGACCCAAGCACGCGTTGCGAAGCGTCTGGATGAGCGTCGGTGCGTCGACCCATCCGGCCTGGGCCGCCGCGGCGTCGAGGTCGGAACGGGCGCCGGGATAACGACGCCGAGCCAGCGCTCCGATGCGGGCGTCCTCGAGCCAACCGAATGCGGCCGGCAGCAACGGGTGCTCGTCGAAGAGTGCGTTGCGATCAACAGGGTCATCATCGCCAAGGTCTTCGTGCGCGACGAGTTGCAGCAGGGCGACCGCGCGATATCGCCGACGGTCAACGCCTTCGAGTTCGGCCGGCACGACGACTCGTCGCCGAGCCGGGTCGGTGGGAACGGCGGGCCAACACTCCACTGGTTCGGCCGCCTCGACCGGCACAGGCTCGCCCGCGATCGCCTCAGCGAACAGGCTGAGCGCCGCGTGGACCTCGGGCAGCGCCAGCACATTGCCAATCGGCACATTGCTGATTGGCACCGTTTCGCCGTCTGGGCCGTGCGTCATCAAGATTCGCGCTCAATACAACTAGGGGAAGACGACGTCGACGATGTCGGCGACCGCAGTCTGCAAGTCGGGATCGTCGCTCACAGCCCGGACGAGCGCTGCGTCACAGGAGCGCCGTGCGTCAACGCCCTGGCCAATGAGCTGACCGGCGTACACAAGCAGCCGAGTGCTGACGCCCTCTTCGAACCCTCGCTCCCGCAGCTGGCGGGTCTTCTGCCCGATGCGGGCCAGACGAAGCGCCGTGACATCGTCGATACCGGCCTCGGCGGCCACGATCGCGGCCTCGGCCTCGACCCCCGGATAGTCGAACTCGAGGCTCACGAACCGCTGACGGGTCGATGGCTTGAGGTCCTTCAGAACGCTCTGGTAGCCAGGGTTGTACGAGATCACCAGCAAGAAGTCGGCGTGGGCTTGGACCAGCTCGGCGGTCTTATCGACAGGCAGCACCCGACGATGATCGGTGAGCGCATGGATGATCACCGTGGTGTCCTTGCGAGCCTCGACGATCTCATCGAGGTAGCAGATCGACCCCTCACGGACCGCTCGAGTCAGAGGTCCGTCCATCCACACCGTCTCTTCGCCCGAGAGAAGATAGCGGCCGACCAAATCGGTGGCTGTGAGATCTTCGTGGCAGGCAACGGTTGCGAGGGGCCTGGTCAGCCGCCACGCCATGTGTTCGACGAATCGAGTCTTGCCGCAACCGGTCGGGCCCTTCAGTAAGACGGGTAGACGCGCCGCGTAGGCAGCCTCGAAGACCTCGATCTCGTCGCCCACCGGCAGGTAATACGGCTCCGTATCCATCGGCCGCACGCTAGTGGCGGTGCCTCGGATTAGACGACTGCTACGGCCGAGTCGACCGGTGCAGCGGCGGGCGCAGCGACGGCTTGGAGTCGTTCGGCGAGCACTCGGGCGATTTCGGACATCACCGACGGGTGACGATCGACGAGCGCGAGCAGCGTCGTTCTCGACAGCACCAGCGTGGTGCATTCGGTCGCAGCGGTCACCGTCGCACTCCGCGGCCCCGGTGCGAGCACGGCGAGTTCACCAAAGACGGTCCCGGCCTCGAGCGTGACCGAGACGTCAGCATCCGCGCTGCGGTCGACCTCAACGCGTCCGTCGATGAGCGCAAACAGCTCGTCGCCGATCTCACCTTCGATCAGGATCGACTCGCCGGCCACAGCGGTCCGCTCGTCGACGACCTCGGCGAGCTCAACGAGCAGCTCGTAGGACAGGGTTGCGAAGATGTCGACCCGCTTGAGCGCCACGACTCGTTCGATGACCTGGGACATGTCGGGCTCCGGTTCTCGGGAGAGCGGTTCTGAGGAGAGATGCGGTTCTGAGGAGAGATGATGGTCGAGTAGCCGTCGGGTGGATTCGCTGAGCCACGGCTCGTTCCGCAGTTCGGCCAGCGAAACCGGATCGAGCGAAGCGGGCGCGAGTTCTGCCGCTTCGGCAAGCGATGCCGGTTCGAGGACGGGGACGACAAGGTCGCGGAGGGCTCGTGGAAGTAGTGCGTCAAGTGCCTCGATCGCGTTCGCTCGCTGTTCCGGATCGCGGCCGGCGACGACAGCTTCGAGTTCGTCGAGCCGCTGAGGATCGCCAGCGAGGCGCAGACCCGCCCACAGGGTTCGTTGCACCGCAGCGAATTCGTCGGCGCACGCGAACGCAACCAGTTCGTGGTCGACGTGGTCGACGTTTCGGGTCGCGCCGATGAGTGTGTTGGCTCGGTGCACGTCGTCGCGCAGCATGCGGGCGACAGTTGCGGGCAGGTCGATGTCGGCTCGGGCGACGGCGCCGAACCCGGACCGTCGCGTCGCCGATTCGGTGTCCGGATGCACGAAGCGATGCAGCAGCGTCGGTCGTCGCGTCGAGGGGCCATAGACGTGCTCGACGAGGTCCCGCAGATACCGGTCTGGCAGCGAATCGATCTCGGACTCGGTCGCATCGATTGCGACGGTGCCCGCGGTCGCCAACGCAGCGACGGCTCGGTGGCGATGGGTCAGGTTGCGGCCGATGTCGATCAAACGGGTCGCCATCTCAGGGGTGACATGCCCACTGCTGGCCTCAATCGCTGTGGCGGCGATCTCGTCATCGCCCAACAGCCCCAGCAGCGCGTCGGCCGCTCGACTGGGCAGTTCCGTGCCCGCTGGCGTTGCAGCAATGATCCGGGCTGCGGTCATTCGATCGATGGCTTCGGTCGATCCCGCCTTCGCTGCGACAAGCTCAATCGCAGCGTCGTCGTTGGTGGCCAGGCGAATCGCCATGGCCTGGATAGCGAGCGCGTCGTCTGGCAAGGCAGCGCTCACCGATCGAGCCCGTTGCGCCGCATCTTCCGGGTCGAGCTGGGCGACCGCAGCGAGGGCTGAAGCCCGTACCTGAGCGGAACGATCGCGATCCTCGACCACGCCCATGAGTCGGGGGACGTGCACGTCGTCACCGCTTCGAGCTATGGCATCGATCCCGATCGACGCCACGTCGTCGTCGTCATTGCCGATCAATTCGGGCACGACGAAACGCAGTGGGTGATCGTCGAGGTCGGAGACAAGCGCCGCGATGGCGAAGGCGGCCGCAGGGTCTTCGCCCACCAGACCCGAGTGCAGGAGTTGCTCTCCCTCGTCGATCGCGGCGAACGCGTTCGATGAGCCGCCACCGCCGAACGCGAGCGTCGTGGCGGTCTGAAGCGCAGCGAGGTAGTCGCCGTAGAGCCGACGGGCGAGCACCACGCCAGCGAGTCCGATCCCGGCCAGCAACCACACGAACGGCAGCACGGTTGCGGTGTCGAGCGCCTGAAAGACGAGCAGGAGGACTCCCGCCAGGGCGAGCGCAACCGAGCCAAGCCAGCCATCGACAGCCACACGCACGGGCATACGACGTTCGGCCGGCATGGGTTGGTACAGCACTGCGCCGACGGGGGTCTCGATCGCGTTTGCCAACACCATGTTGACGATGTTGGCCCCGACGGCGAGCACGAAGAACGTGCCGTCGATACCTACGACCGTGCCGTAGATGCCCAGCACCAGTGCCGAGATCAACAGGCCCGCTGGCATAGCGGCCAGGCCCACGCCGATGCCGAAGCGAGCGATGAACCAGCTTGAGATCACGGCCGTCACGATGACCATCGCCAAGGTACCGCCCGCCATGAAGAGCCCCAGGAAACGGGCGATGGTCTCGTCGCTCGCAAACGTGGCCTCGACCTGCTCGTAGAAGATGAACTCGGTGACGAACACCAACAAGATGGTGATCGACCGCATCAGAGCGAGATCGCGGGAGAAGCGGTCGGCGACGATGTCTCGCGGACGCGCCGGCTGGGCATCGTCGGCCTGCCCGAGGTCGGCGTCGGCTGCCGAGGCTCGAAAGGCGATGCCGTAGAGCACGAAGAACACCGCCGACAACAAGATCAGTTGCTCGGTGCCGATGAGCGAGGCCACGAAGCTGACGGCCGCACCGCCGATCATGAATGCCAACATTGCGCCGAGGGCGATCGCTGGGAAGAGGCGCTTCGCCTGGCGGATGTCGAACAGTGCCGACGAGACTTCCCACAGGCCGAGGAACCCAAAGATGAACAGGAAGCGGAACCACACGGCCAACGCGAACGCGCTCGCTTGTCCGCCGCCGAGCAGTACCCAAACCCAGAGTCCGGCGACCGTGGCGGCGAGGATCCAGATCGAGGCAGCGAGGACCGTTTCGGTCGACGTGCGTCGGGACCAGGCCGAGTAGCCAAGGCCAGCGGCGATCACGAGCGGCGCATTCGTCAGGTACACCCACGGGAGGGCGTCGGCGCCGACTTGGTCGAGGAACAGAGCGTTGGAGCCGCTGAAGAACGAGACCAGGGCGAGCCCGACGAGGGCCGATGCGATGAACGCTCTGCGGACCCGAGCGACCTCGTCAGGCCGAACGGCGAGGGCTGCCCAGAACGCGCTCACCGACGCGGGAGCATTCGCCACCGCTGCGTCTGCGACACGCGCTTCGTCGTTCCCCGATCCCGTCCCCATAGGCCGGCCAAACCCTACTGTCCCCTCCGACACGAAAGGGAAGCAGTCGGGAACTACCGAGAAGTAGCTAGCCGACGACCACGAGGTGACGGGCCTTCTTGCCCCGTTGTAGCAGCAGGAACCGTCCGTCGATGAGGTCGCTCGTTGCGACCGCGTCGGCGTCGGTCTTGGTGCCGTTCACGCTGATCTGGTTCTCGCCCAGCTTGCGGCGGGCGTCGTTGCGTGACGAGCAGAGACCACTGTCGACAAGCAGGCCCAGCAAGTTCTGTTCGCCGTCGAGCGCATCGGCACCGACCTCGGTCTCGGGCACGATGCCCCGAAGGGACTCAGCCATCTCGCCGGTCAGGGCTCCCCCGCCGAACAACGCTTCGGCGGCAAGATTCGCTTGGCGGACGCTGTCTTCGCCATGGATCTCGAGCAGGCACTGGTCGGCCAGGCGCCGCTGAGCCACCCGCTTCTCCGGAGCAACCTCGTGCTCGGCCATGATCTCGTCAACGTCGGCGATCGAGAGCAGCGTGAGCTGCAGGAGCATGCCGCGAACATCGTCGTCAGCGACGCGCAAGAAGTACTGGTGCAGTTCGTACGGAAGCGTGCGGTCGGCAGCAAGCCAGAGCGCCCCGTCAGCGGTCTTGCCAAACTTGGCGCCATCGGCCCGAGTCAACAGCGGCCACGTGAGTGCGTGGGCGCTTCCCTGTGAACGCTTGCGGATCAGGTCAGTGCCTGCGGTGATGTTGCCCCACTGGTCGCTGCCGCCCATCTGCATGATGCAGTTCTTGTTCTCGTACAGCCACCAGAAGTCGAACGCTTGGAGCAGCATGTAGCTGAACTCGGTGAACGAGATGCCGTGCTCGCTGTCGAGCCGTGACTTCACCGAGTCCTTGGCCATCATCTGGTTGACGGTCACGTGCTTGCCAACGTCTCGCAGGAAGTCGAGGACGTTGACGTCACCGGTCCAGTCGTAGTTGTTGACGAGCTCGGCTTCGTTGTCGGCACTGCTGTCGAAGTCGAGGAAGCGGCGCAACACGCCCTTGATGCCTTCGAGGTTGTGGGCGAGCGTGGCCTCGTCGAGCAGGTTGCGCTCTTCGGAGCGGCCACCGGGGTCGCCGACCATGCCGGTGCTTCCGCCGGCAAGCGCGATCGGGCGATGGCCTGCGAGCTGGAAACGTCGTAGTGCGAGGATGCCGATGTAGTTACCGAGATGCAGGCAGTCGGCAGTCGGGTCGAAGCCCACATAGACGGTGACCATGCCGGCGTCGAGGGCGGCGGCGAGTGCGTCGCGGTCGGTGGTGTCGTGGATGAGCCCGCGGGCATCCAGATCGGCGAGAAGGTCAGTCGTCACAGGCGCAAGGCTAGGAGTGCGCCGCCTGTCGCACACGCCATTTCCCTGTGCACACTGTTGTGGATGACAGATGATCTCGCACACGTTGGAGAGCGGGAACCCGTTCCGATGTCTTTCGGGCGGATCCTGGGCATCCTCGCCTTTCTCGCGCTGATCATTTTCTGGATCTGGGTCTTTGCGAACCGGGGCTCGATCTCGCACCCCGATGAGTTCGAAGATCCGGCCTGGATCTCCGCTGCCGAGGCGGCGTGCGCAGTGCGCCAAGCTGCGATCGAGGAGCTTCCGAATGCTGCGTCGGTCGACGGCGCCGTGCAACGTGGCGAGCTGGTTGCCCTGGGCACGATCCAGCTCGAAGGCATGGTCCAAGACCTGCACGACTTGGGTCTTCCCACGAACGCAAAGGGTGCCGAGACGGTGCCGCAGTGGCTCGATGACTACGAGCTGTTCCTGCAGGATCGTCGCAACTGGTCCGACATTCTGCTGACCGGCGAAGACCCACCGTTCCTGATCTCGGGCAACTCGCAGGGCGTCCGCGTGACCGATCTACTCACGACGTTCGCCGAAGTGAACGAGATGCCAAGCTGCGCACCAAGCGGCGACGTCTAATCAGGCGACCGGTCGAACACCACAATCCGCTGCGGTAGCTGGTTGAGCGATGCCCACACGCGGGTTCCCGCCGCGTTCACATGGATGCCATAGACCTCGTCGATGCCCTGCTCGTCAACAAGCCCTTCGCCGTCTCGCCAGTCGAGATAGGACGACCACACCGTCTCGATGAACTCGCCGTCGCGGGTGTACACGCGGATCCAGCTGTATTCATCGCCGACGTAAATACGGCCAGCGCCATCGGCGGTGATCCCACTCGTGCACGCGCCGCTCCAGAAGCTGGGCCGGTCCTCGACCGACCATGCGCGGGCAAACGAGCCGTCGCGGTCAAAGACCTCGACACGGTTATTCCGGCAGTCCGAGACAAAGACCTCGTCGTCGAACACGACGAGCGATGCGGTGCCGCACTCGACGTCGAACTCGCCCGGCTCGCTTCCCGTTATCCCCCACATGCGCAAGAAGTTGCCCTGCTCGTCGAAGACCTGGATCCGATCGTTGTCCCCTTCGAACACAAACACTTCGCCACCGTCGACATGGATCGAGTTCGGACACTCGAACTGGCCTGGGTCGCTTCCTTGTGACCCGAAGTAGCGGAGCTCGGATCCGGCGGAGTCGAATGCGTGGATCCGGTTCAGGCCTCGTGAGTCGGTCGCCCAGAAGGTCCCGTTGGGGGTGAGGTGCAACCCGTTCCCGTGCGTGAAGTCGCCGAACTGGCTACGCCTGCCGTCGGCGGCGATGCGTTCGACATGCGATGCGGTGTTCGCGTAGATGGTGCCGTCAGGGAGGTCGACGATTTCTCTGGGCCACGCAAGCAGGTGTTCCTGCGTGACCGACCATGGCGACGTCGCGGCGCACCGAGCGCTCGCGATGCCGACGTTGCAGCGTGCGGCCTCGAGCGCATCGATGACATCCACGATGCCGTCGGAGTTGATGTCGGCTCGGCCCAGGTGGAGCTCGCCAGCTTGATCCGCCGGGCATCC
>CALDGN010000298.1 GCA_937942965.1 uncultured Acidimicrobiales bacterium
GTTCCGGGGCCGAGGACCGGATTGAACGAGCGATAGCAATCGCCGAAGCTGCCGATCTCGTGCGCGGGTACGAAGACATCAAGCTGGCGAACGTCGAGCGCTTCCGTGCTCGCCTCGCCGAACTGGGCTGAGGCCCAGCCAGGCCTTCTGGGGCCAGGCTGGCGGTCAGGTTTCGAGCAAGGCCTCGAGAACCTGGGCGACGCCGTACTCGTCGTTCGTGGCGGTGACCTCATCGGCCACGGCCTTGACCGGGTCTTCGGCATTGCCCATGGCGACGCCTCGGCCCGCCCATTCGAGCATGGTGAGGTCGTTGTAGTTGTCGCCAAAGGCGATGACTTCGGACCGGTCGATGCCGAGCTTGGCGCACAGGCGAGCGAGCGCGGATCCCTTGTCGGCGCCGTGCGGCGTGACCTCGACGAAGCTGATGCCGCTCGTGGTGACGTGCATCGAATCGGGCACATGCGGCTCCACAGCATCGACGAGTTCGGTCGTATGGATCTCTGCGTGACTCACGAACAGCTTGCCGATGTCGTGGTCGGTTCGATCGACGACGCTGACTCGTCGAGGGCCACCGTCGACCGAGTTTGGGAACTGTTCGAGGAAGCGATCCGAGAACCAGAAACCGCCCGCATGTTCGGTGCCGAAGCCGACGTTGTCGAGGTTGGTGTCGAGCGTCGAGATCAGGTCGCTGACTTCGGACTCTTCGAATGTCAGCCGCTCTTCCAGCTCTTGGGTGCGCACGTTGAGGCGGTGGCCTCCGTTGGAGCCAATGAACCAGTCGAGTCGGGCGCCAGTGCTGGCCGCTCGCTCGGCGCCACCAAACCACGAACGTCCAGTGACGGCGGCAACGATCACGCCAGCGTCGGCGAGTGCATTGACCGCTTCGACCGTCCGGGCTTCGGGCACATGGTCTGGTCCGAAGAGCGTGCCGTCGAGATCGCTGGCCACCAGCCGAATCGTCATCGCCCCCATCCTCCCACGCCGGCCCGGGGCTGCTTGAGGGTTTAGGAGCAGGTGTCGTCGGCGATCATGATCGTCTTCAGGTCGGCGTGGAACTCGAGCGCGTGGTCGCCGCCCTCGCGGCCGATGCCGCTGATCCCGCAACCGCCGAACGGTGCGGTCAGGTCGCGAACGAGGAACGTGTTGACCCACACCAGACCGGTGCGCAGCAACCGGCCAACTCGCTCCGCCCGCTCACGCGACCCCGTGTAGACGATGGCCGAAAGACCGTACGCGGTCGAGTTTGCGAGCTCGATGGCCTCGGCCTCGTCAGCGAATGTCTGGAAGGTCAGCACGGGCCCGAAGATCTCGGACTGGACGACTTCGCTGAGGTTCGACAGCGGCTCGATGAGCGTCGGCTCGTAGTGCATCGAGTCGGTCATCGGTTGTCCGCCGCGAACGATCGTGTCTCCAGCGGCACGGGCGCGTTCGACGAACGCGTGCACGCGGTCTCGGTGATCAGGATGCGCGAGCGGCGCGATCTCGGTCGTCGCGTCACGGGGGTCGCCGACAACGAGCGCATCAGCATGTGCGTGGAAGCGCTCAAGGAACTCGTCGCGAATCGACTCGTCGACCAGCAGTCGGGTGCCGGCCAAACAGACCTGGCCCGAGTCGTCGAACTGCCACGCCGCCTTCTTTGCCGCAGCGTCGAGGTCACAATCGGCGAACACCAGCAGCGGCCCCTTGCCGCCGAGCTCGGCCGTGAACGGCACGATGTTGCGCGCCGCGGCCTCGCCGATCTTGCGGGCGGTCGGAGGTGAACCGGTGAACGTGATGCGGCGCACGCGGGGATCGCGAACGAGCGCGTCGCCGACTTCGGCACCGATGCCCTGCACCAAGTTGTAGGCGCCGGCCGGGAAGCCCGCATCGAGCGTGAGCTCTGCCAGCAGCGCGGCGGATAGCGGCGACCACTCGGCCGGCTTGTGGATGATCGAGTTGCCGGCGGCGAGCGCGGGTGCGAGCTTCCAAGTCGCCAGCATGAACGGTGCATTCCACGGCGTGATGACGACTGCGGGCCCGGCAGGCATGCGCTGCACGGTGTTCCACATCGCCTTGGCATCCCAGGTGCGTTCTTCGTGGGCGACGATCAGGTCGGCGTAGGTGCGGAAGTTGAGTGCGCCCCGTCCGACCAGACGAGCCTTCATCGAGGCTTCGAGGAATCCCATGTCGAGCGTCTCGACGTGGGCGATCTCGTCGGTGCGTTCGTCGATCAGATCGGCGAGCCGATGCAATACCTCGGCCCGCTGGGCGACGGTGAACGACCCCCACTCAACGAACCCCTCGACTGCGGCACTCACGGCCGCGGCCGCGGTGGCGTCATCGCCGCGAGCGATGTCGGCGAGGTGCATCGACTCCCAGTCGATGGGAGAGCGCGACTCGAACGTCGACGGAGACGCGACCCACTCGCTGCCGATCAGGTGGCCGGTCGGTACCAGGACGCCATCGATATCAGTGTGGGTGGCCACGCCCTTGTGGGTGCTCACGTTGCTACTTCTCTTCGACGGTCGACTCGTAGTGCTTCGAGTTCTTCGAGCGTGGAGCGCGAATACCGCGGAACTCCCAGTCGCCACCCATTGCCGTCGACACGACCTCTTCGGACGAGCTCGGCTGGGCGCCGACGTCTTCGCGGATCGGCGTGGGGCCCTCGACGATCGGGTTCGTCAACGCGCCCAAACCCTCGACCTCGACGGTCACGACATCGCCGGGAACGACCGGACGGCTGTTCGCCGGCGTGCCCGACAGGATCACATCGCCCGGCACCAGCGTGATGTTTCGCGCTAGATCGGCGACGAGATAGTGCATGTCCCACTCCATCTCGTCGGTGCTGGCGTCTTGCACGACCTCGCCGTTGACGAGCGTGCGGATCTGCTTGCCTCGGAAGTCCCAGTCGGTCACGAGCGCAGGGCCGATCGGGCACAGCGTGTCGCTTCCCTTGACTCGAAGCATCGAGCCGGCGTCGGTGTCACGGAAGTCATGCAGCCCGTAGTCATTGGCGACCGAATAGCCGGCGATGTAGTCGCCGGCCTCGTCCTGAGAAATGCCCCGGCATCGACGGCCGATGATGATGGCGATCTCGCCCTCGTAGTTGAGCCACTGGCAATTCGACGGCCGAACGATCGCACCACCGTGGGTGTTGATCGTCGTCGTCGGCTTCTGGAAGTAGGTCGGCGTTGCCGGCAGCTTCGTCATGAACTCGTCGACCCGACTGCGGTAGTTCAGGTGCACGCACAAGATCTTCGACGGATCCGTTGGCGCAAGGTAGGTCGCGTCGGCGATGGCGACCGACCGGCCGTCATCGGCGACCAAACGGTCTCCGTCCGCAGTGGTGACCGTTGGATAGCCGTCGAGCAGGATGCGATGATGCGCCGTCATGAGGACCAAAGCTAGCAGCCGGTCTACATTGGTTCGGTAGCGAACCATTTATGGCTGAGAACGACCAAGCACCCACCGAAGAGCTTCTGCAACAAGAGCAGGACATACGCGCCCGCCTCTCTGGCGAGGCGTTTGACTTCGAAGCTGCGCAAGCAATTCAGAACATCTACCGAGCGGCTTCGGCCGTGC
Source organism: uncultured Acidimicrobiales bacterium (assembly GCA_937942965.1). GTDB lineage: Bacteria > Actinomycetota > Acidimicrobiia > Acidimicrobiales > UBA10347 > UBA10347. The sequence goes on from CALDGN010000298.1 coordinate 3,562, forward strand.
GGGTACGGGCTGAACGCGAGCTGCTGAACGAACAGAACCTGACCTGGGGTGGCTTCACCATGCTGTGGGTGCTCTGGGTGTGGGGGACGATGGACTCGTCGTCGCTCGCCGCCGAATGCGGCGTCGCTAAGGGAACGATGACCGGCATGGTCACGACGCTCGAGAAGCGCGGCCTCGTGGAACGCAACCGGGACAGCGACGATCGCCGCCGCGTCGAGGTCGGCCTGACAACGGCCGGCACCGATCTGATCGCCGAGCTCTACCCGCGGTTCAACAAGCTCGAGATCGCGCTCACCGACGGACTGTCCGCCAAGGACCAACAGCAGCTGAGCACGCTGCTGCGTCGCATCATCACGAACGCGGATGGTCTCTAGGCTGGCCCGATGGCCTTCGACCCTGCCGCCAAGGAAGCCGAGCTCCTCGCCGAAGCGAACTCGTGGGACACGACCCGACCCGTCCCCGCCGAGCCGGGCGACATTCCGATCGTCGACATCTCGGCGTGGCGTGAGACCGGTGACCGAGCGGCGCTCGACGAGGCGGCGACCGCATTGCGGACCGCCTGTGAGCAGGTCGGCTTCTTCCAGCTCGTTGGCCACGGCCTGAGCGACGAAGCGATCGCTGACATCTTCGAGTGGGTTCGGCGCTTCCATGCCCTGCCGCTCGAGGTCAAGCAACAGATCAACATCGACAATCCGGATCATCCGCTCGGTGGCGTCGGCTACTTGCCGATCGGCGAGCGCCGGCTTCCCAAGCGCGCCGTCGGAAACCGCAACGAGGCTTTTCTCGTCAAGTCCGACAAGGACATCGCATCCGACGACAACCAGTGGTTACCCGATGACGCGCTACCTGGGTTCCGTGCTGCGGTCGAGGAGTACGGACGCACTTCCGAAGCGATCGCCTTGGAGCTGGTCAAGGTCTACGCCGCGGCGCTCGACCTCGATCCCGACTGGTTCGACGAAGCTATGGAAGCCCCGTTCTGGCGGCTCCGCATGACCCACTATCCGCCGGGCGAGCAGGTCGAGGGAGCGCACGGCATCGCACCGCATGTCGATACGACGTTCTTCACCCTGCTCCTGCAGGACTCACCCGGACTCGTGATCTACAGCGCGGTCCGCGACGAGTGGATCCAGGCGCCGGTGATCCCGGGAGCGATCGTGGTCAACACTGGCGAGCTCTTGCGCCAATGGTCGAACGACCGGTTCCTGAGCACCCGCCACTTCGCCGACAACAACGGACCCGAGGCTCGCTACTCGATCCCGCTGTTCTTCAACGCGTCGGGCGATTGGCCCATGGAGTGCTTGCCGACCTGCCATGGCCCGGGCAATCCGCCGAAATATCCGACGATCTCCTACAACGAGAGCCAAGCCGTCGTTCAAGGCGAGTAAGCCGCTCGACGTCGCTCGGATACGCACTGGCCGAAAACGGAGTGCGGCCGAATCGCACCCAGCCGGGGAAGAGGGAGCGATTCGGCCGAAGCTCAGCCCACCACCCGTTTCCGGGGGTGTTCTTGACCACGTAGAACATTCTGCAGGTGGGGTATCAACTCGCTTTCAGCGCAAGCTCAAGACTCGCTCAAGCTGAAACTGTTGCTCGACGATCTGCGATCGAGCGAACGGCCTCGTCGATTTCGACTGATCGATCCGGGCCGAAACCTTGGCGGATGTCGAAGTCCTCGGTCTCGATCGCACGAGCACCGCGGGCGTAGGCACCGTCGGCCATGTCGCTGACCAAACCGGCGGGCCCGCACAGCGCCACGTGGTGGCCACTCATGCCGTTAGGGAAGATCTGGTCGAGCACCGCTGGACTCATCCGACCCGTCTCGGGAGTGAACAGGTGCAGGTTGATCCGGCCAGCGTCGGCCGCCTGCTGCAGCCGGTCCAGCATCATGTTGTTCTGGGTCGAACGAACGGCGTAGAGCATCGTCGGGATCGGCAAGCTCGGGTCCCGCTCGACATCGACGGCGGCCAGGAATGGCGTGCAGCCGACGCCGCCGGCGATCCACACCGGAGGCGAGGCGTCGTGGGGGAGCGGCTCGAGTTCGCCGTAGGGCCCTTCGATCCGCACGGTGCTTCCGACCAGATCATGCTCGGGCAGTCGGTTCGACCAGTCGCCGAGGTGGCGGATCATGAACTCGAGGTTCGGGTTGTCCGGCGAGCTGGCGATCGTGAACGGGTGGGGTTCACGCATGCCAGGCACGTCGAGCTTCATGAAGGCGAACTGACCCAGTTGCTGACCGAGCGGCTTGCCGGTCGGAGCGAGCTCCAGACGGGTCGTGGTTCCAATGTGCTCCGCAGCGACAACCTTGTAGGGGCGACCGCGGCCGATCATGTCGATGCCGACGACTCGCAGTAGCCAGGTCGCCAACCCGATGACCATCCACGCACCGAACCACCAACCCCACGGCGAGCCGTTGGCGTAGGTCTTCTCGGCAGTGAAGAAGTGCCACGAGGCGAACGCGAAGGGCAACCCGAGCAGCTTGTGGCTCCAGCGCCACCAGCGATACGGGATCAGGCGGAAGATGCTCAGCGCCACCAGGATGTAGAGCATTGTCTGGCCCGTGCCGGCGAGGTCTTCGGCCGAGTCGGCGACGCCACGAGCGGCACCCAAGATGCCGCCCTTGATCTCAGGTTCGATGCTCGTGTGCAACCACATGGTGGGGATGGCGAGTGCGCCGGCCCAGCGGTGAACCCGGTACATGGAGTCGAGTCCACCGAAGACCGGTTCGAGCCACTTGGGGCGCACGGCGAGCACGAAGCTCCAGGCCATCAACATGATGGAGACTGAGCCGACCCACAGGCCGAGGGCGACGTTTCCTTCGCCACGTGCACCAGAGAAGGCGGGCCACGAAAGCACGCTGGTGACAAGGACCATGAGCGGTCCGACGATCGAGGGGGAGAGGCGGAGCCGCGGGAACGACGGGCGTCGTAGATGCCAGTCGCCAGGGCGGCCGATCAAGAAGTTCAAGGCATTCATGTTGGCGACTGTCTCATTACGTCGCTGAAGGAACGCTGAAGACGGCGGGGTTCGTCTTCAGCGAATCCTCAGCGACGCGTCGTCAACGTGGGATCCGTCACCTCGTCACACCGATGAGGTGCCTGATGAAAGGAACCCACTCATGGACCGCAACACCACTCTCGGAGCCGCCGCAGGCGTGACGCTCGCTGTCGTCGGCGCCGTCTCGGCGCTCTTCCTCACACTCGATCAACCGGCCGACGCCGCATCGATCACGACGCCAGAGGTCGAGTACGTCGACCAGTACGGCAACTCGCTCGACGCATCGCCGATTACCGACGCCGCAGCGCCGGGCGTCGTGTTCGTGAACCCGGACGGGACGCTCGTTGACACGAACTCTTCTGCTGCCTCCGGCGCCTACGCCGAGGGTGAAGGCGAGGAGTACGAAGACGACGAGCACGAAGAAGCCGAGCACGGCGAGGAGATGGAGTACGCCGAAGCCGACGACTACGAGGACGGCGACGAAGACGAAGACGAAGACGAAGACGAATACGGCGAGGAAATGGAGCACGACGAGGACGAAGACGACGACTACGAAGACGACGAAGAGGAGGACGAAGACGATGACTGATGCGTCCGCTCCCGGTGGGGCACAACTCCCACCGGAGCTCGCCGAGCGAGTCGCTCGGCGTCGGGCCGCCATGGCCGACACTGGTCAAGCGCCCCCTTCGGCCCCAAGTCAGCAGCCAGCTACTCGCCAACGTCAGTCCGCCGCCAAGGCGGCCACTGGTAAGGGAAGCCGGCTCGCCGTCGCTGGCGGCGCCATCGGGCTGAGCTTCGGCCTGGTCGGCGTCATGGCTGCTGCCGCATCGACTGACGCTGGTGCGCCAGCGGACGTGGTGCAGCGGATCGTCGTGCCCCAAGCACCTGTGGCTCAACCTGCCCAGGTGATTGTGATGCTCCCATCCAACGCCGCTGGCTCAGGTTCCGGCACACCGATCACCATGATCGAGGTTCCGGCAGTCGCTGGAGCCGTTTCGATTCCCGACATTCCGGCTGCGCCGGCGCCCGCCGTGATGGCGTCCGCTCCGGTCGCCGAGTCACACGGGAGCTGAGATGGGAACCGTGCGCTGCACCACACGGCCCGAGCTTGGACGCTCTGCTGTCGAGGCCC
>CALDGN010000299.1 GCA_937942965.1 uncultured Acidimicrobiales bacterium
CATGGAGCTGATCGTTGCGAACACGCTTCCGGGCGTTGACGAGTACTGCGATCTCCGGATCGCAACCGGCCTATCGGCCATGGATCGCCATGCCGCGGTCGAAGCGCTGCCCCGCTCGTTGCACGCGGTGACCATCCGAGATGGTGACCGCTTGGTTGCGATGGGACGCGTGGTCGGTGATGGCTTGCATGTGCAGGTCGTCGACATCGCGGTCGCGCCCGATCTGCAAGGCCAAGGCCTGTCACGGACGGTGATGGAGAACATCATGGGCTTCATCGAAGCCCTGCCCGACTCGACGATCGTCAACCTGTTCGCCGATATCGACTGGCTGTATCAGAAGTTCGGGTTCGTCGTGCCCGAACACACCACGGGTATGTCGCTGCGTCGCGCCTGACGGCGCCGACAGCCCGTTCAGCTCGGCGGCGGTGTGCGCCCCAGCAGCGCAAGCAACCGATCACTAAGCGAATCGCTCGCAGGATCAGTTGGCGTTGCGAAGAAGTCGGACTGACCCAGATCCAGCGCGACCGGAAGCCAGAAGTCGAGCAAGAACTGTGCATGCTCGTCGGCGATCGGGCTGGGCCGGCCGATGCCGACCCGCAGGTCCCATGCGTGAACGACGTTGTCGGTGATCCGGTAGCTCAGCAGCTGCTGTCCGGTGACATCGCCCAAATCCAGGTGGTACTCGCGTTCGACGATCCCCGGCGTGCGGGCCGCTTCGATGGCCTTGAGTGCGGTACCGCGCCACGTGGTGATCGGGGTCGGGCCGAGGAGGTCGACGCTGAAGTCGGTGTCGGTCGTCGCCGTGCCGCCTTCGAGAACCAGCGGAAGGTGTGCCTCGCCCAGCACCACGTGGGCGACGAGCTCGCGCACGTTCCACTCGGTGCACGGCGTCGGCAGGTCCCACTCGTGCTCGGCAACGTCTTGGACCGCAGTGCCGAAGATAGCGAGCGCGTCGACGTAGAGCCGGACGACGTCGGAGTCGTCACTCACGTCGCTTACTCCCATTCGATCGTCCCGGGAGGCTTCGACGTGATGTCGTAGGCGACCCGGTTGACGCCGTCGACCTCGTTGATGACGCGGCTTGAGATCGTCTCAAGCACGTCGTACGGAATGCGAGCCCAGTCTGCGGTCATGACGTCTTCGCTGGTGACGGCTCGGACGATGATCGGGTAGCCATAGGTCCGCTCGTCACCCATGACACCGACGCTTCGGATGTCAGGAAGCACGGCGAAGCTCTGGAAGATCTCTCGCTCAAGACCGGCGTCACGCAGGACTTCTCGGACGATGTGGTCAGCCTCTTGGAGCACCAAAACCTTGTCTGGCGTGACTTCGCCAATGATGCGAACACCCAGGCCTGGACCAGGGAATGGCTGTCGCCAGACGATCTCGTCGGGCAGGCCAAGTTCGGTGCCGACGCGGCGGACTTCGTCCTTGAACAAGGCCCGCAGCGGCTCGACCAGCTCGAACTGCATGTCCTCGGGAAGGCCGCCGACGTTGTGGTGGCTCTTGATCGTCGAAGCGTGCTTGCCGCCGGACTCGACGACGTCGGAGTACAGGGTGCCTTGCACCAAGAATGCGGCGTCTTCGATGCCGCCCGACGCCCGTTCGAAGACTCGGATGAACGTCTCGCCGATGGCCTTGCGCTTCTGTTCTGGTTCGGTCAAACCAGCAAGCTTGTCGAAGAAGTCATCAGCGGCGCGAACGTGGATCAGCTCGATGCCCTGGGTCTTCTGGAACGTCTCGACGACCTGGTCGCTCTCGTTCTTGCGCATCAGGCCGGTGTCGACATACACACACGTGAGCTGCGAGCCGATGGCCTTGTGCACGAGCGCCGCCGCGACCGCGGAGTCGACGCCACCAGAGAGACCACAAATGGCGCGGCCCGTGCCGACCTGAGCTCGGATCGCTTCGACTTGCTCGTCGATGATGTTGGCCATCGTCCAGCTGGTGTCGATCTTGGAGCGGTCGAGCCAGCGTTCGATGACCGCTTGGCCATGCGGCGTGTGCGAAACCTCGGGGTGGTACTGGACGCCACAAACGAGATCGCTCTCGAACGCCGCGACGGGCGCATTCGCCGTCGAGGCAGTGACCGTCGATCCAGGAGGAGCCTCGGTGATGCAGTCGAAGTGGCTCATCCACACGGTCTGCTCGGCGGGCAACCCGGCAAGCAGCTCGCCGCCGTCGCCATCGACGGTGAGGTCGGTACGGCCGTACTCGCCCGCCTCGAAGCGATCGACGACACCGCCGCGCTGCTTGGCGATCAGCTGGGCGCCGTAACAGATGCCCAAGATCGGAACGCCGAGGTCGTAAATCTCGGGATCGATTTCAGGTGCACCCTCGACGTTGACCGAAGCCGGGCCGCCGCTGAAGATGATGCCCGACGGCTTCTTGGCCGCGTACTCGGCCGCGGTCAGGTCGTTGGCGACGAGTTCGCTGTACGCGTTTGCTTCGCGAACACGCCGTGCGATCAGCTGCGCGTACTGCGCGCCAAAATCGACAACGAGGACAGGACCAGCTTGATCAGTCATGAGTGCGGTGGGGTTAGGCGGGGCTCAGCTGTGACCCATGCCGACGGCCTGAGCCTTCTGCAGGCTCTTGCCTTCGGTTTGCAGCGACGGGGCAATCATGAGCTCTGCCTTTTGGAACTCTTTGATCGACAGGTGGCCGGTGGTTGCCATCGAGGTGCGGAGGCCGCCCATCAGGTTCACACGGCCGTCGTTCTCACGAGCTGGGCCGACGAGGATCTCTTCGAGCGTGCCGCGCACGGTGGTCTGGACACGGGCGCCACGAGGAAGCGTTGGGTGGAAGGTCGCCATGCCCCAGTGGTAGCCCTGGCCGGGTGCCTCTTGGGCGGCTGCGAGCGGGGAACCAATCATGACGGCGTCGGCGCCGCACACGATGGCCTTGGCGATGTCGCCGCCGGTTGCCATGCCTCCATCGGCGATGACATGGGCGTACACGCCGGTCTCATCGAGGTGGCGCATGCGAGCGGCACGGACATCGGCAATGGCAGTCGCCTGTGGGACGCCGATGCCGAGCACGCCACGGGTCGTGCAAGCGTGGCCGGGGCCGACGCCGACGAGCACGCCGGCAGCGCCAGTGCGCATGAGGTGCAGGGCTGCTTCGTAGCTGGCACAACCGCCGACGATCACGGGGATCGGGATTTCACGGACGACGCTCTTCAAGTTGAGCGGCTCGTGCTTGGTCGACTTGTGCTCGGCGGTCACGACAGTGCCCTGGATGACCAGGATGTCGAGCTCGGCGGCGAGAATCTCAGGCAGCAGCGAGGTCGTGCGCTGGGGCGTGACCGAGGCGCAAGCAACCACGCCTGCGTCCTTGATTTGGCGGATGCGTTCGCCGATCAGTTCTGGCTTCATCGGCTCGAGGTAGAGCTCTTGCATGCGCAGCGTGGCCTTTTCGGGCGGCAGCGAAGCAATCTCGTTGAAGACGATGTCCGGGTCCTCGTAGCGGGTCCAGAGGCCTTCGAGGTTCAGGCAGGCGAGGCCACCGAGCTGGCCGATCTTGACGGCCGTGTCGGGGCTGACGACGCCGTCCATCGCCGATGCCATAACCGGCAGGTCGAAACGATAGGCGTCGATCTCCCACGTCAGGTCGACGTCTTCAGGGTCGCGCGTGCGTCGACTTGGGACGATGGCCACATCGTCGAAGCCGTACGCCCTGCGACCGGACTTGCCGAGACCAATGTCGATCTGCACCATGGAGAATCACCTGCCGGAAAACGGGGGGAGGTCGAGCCGAAGACGCTTGAGCGCCTCGTGCGTCGACCTTATACGGGTGCTCGGCGAGCGATGAGTACCTCTCGTGACAGGTTCGTCACTCAATGACTCACCAGTCGTCGGCTCCCCCATTGGCAACTTTTCCAACAGGCCCGAGGGCCAGGAGGCGGCCTTCTAGTAGCCCTTGGCGACGTCGGCCGGGCCAACAAGTTCATCGTTGGCCATGTAGCGACGCACGTTCTCGGTCACTCGATCGGCGAGTAGCACCAGACCCATCTCAGGCGTATTGGCCACATGCGGCGTGATCAGGCAGCGAGGAGAGGTCCAGAGTGGATGTCCGTCGGGCAGCGGTTCGGGATCGGTGACGTCGAGCGCGGCGCCTCCGATGGACTCCGCTTCGAGCGCAGCGACCAAGGCATCGGTATCCACATGGCCACCACGGGCGACGTTCACCAGCCACGACGTCGGCTTCATCAGCTCGAGCTGACGGGCCCCGATCACGGCCTCGGTTTCGGGCGTCAGCGCGAGGGCGAGGATCACGACGTCCGCCGCAGGCAAGAGCGCGTCGAGCTCGTCCAGCGTCGCCGTCGCGGACGCTCCGTCCATCGGCGTGGCGCTTCTCCGCAGCACGGTCGTCGTGCACCCGAAGGGAGCGAGCAGCGGAAGCAGTTCTTCGGTGATGCCGCCGCCACCAAGAATCAACACGTTCGCGCCGTGCAGGTTCTGTCCCACCGGACCGGACCACGAGGTCTCGCGGGCGTAGGCCACGATGTTGCGGAAGCCAGCAAGCGTCATCGCCAAGGCAGCCTCGGCGACGGGGCGGGCGTAAACACCTTTGCCGCACGTCCAGATCCGCTTGGTGTCGAGCATGTGCAAGAACGGTTCGATACCGGCGTAGGGAAGCTGTACCCAGTCGAGACCATCGTGGACGGTCTCGGGCAACAACTGCGGGTTCTGCGGATCGGCCCAGATCAGCGCGGTGGCGTCTTCGATCGGCACGACCGTGGTGCCGCCAGCTTCGACGGCAGCGACCAAGCCAGCGCGACGCCAGCACTCGGGTTCAACGGCTACAGCTCGTTCCATACGCGCAGCGTAGACCGACGACTCCTCTGCCTTGGCGCCCTCGTACGGCCGGGATCGATGGCGTACGATGTGGCCGATGGCAGGGGCGGAAGAACGCAGCGCCGAGGCAATGGCGACGCAAACAACGGCGACGACCACGATGTGGCTTCGACGCCGTGGCGCGCTCGTGATCGCGGCCGCGGCATTGCTCGCTTCGGCCTGCATGATCGAGTCGCCGACGATCGAACCGGTTGCATCGGGGTCATCCGGCGACACGACCACAGCGCAACCGACCACTGCTCCCCCGGTCTTCGAACCAACGGTGGCACCCGAGCCGACGCCAACGCCGGTCCCGACCTCGGCGCCAGAACCGACCGCCACGCCCGTCCCCGAGCCAACGCCAAGCGTTCCGGTCATCGAGGCCCAGACCCCGTCCGAGTTCGTCGAACCCGTCGTCACACAGCCGGGCGACATCGCCGTCCCCGTCGGCGGCACGACAACGTTCCGTCTCGCCCGCTCCCGACCGGTGTTGCAGCAGCCCGGCCACACGCTGATCTATATCGACGCAGATCGTTTGGCCGAGGTCGACATCTTCAGCCCGGTCGCGAATGGCGAGGGCGACCCCCTCGACGACTTCGCCGCCGTGATCAACGAGCTCACGACGAACACGGTGTTCGCGGACCTCACCGAGCTCGAACCGGTCACGATCGCCGGGCTGCCCGCACGAGTCTTCGAAGGCTCGGTGCTTACTGGCGAACGCGGCTTCCACACCGACACCTCAACGATCGGCAACGACTGGGCCGGCTGGTTCCCGCCGGCCCGCATGCGGCTGTGGGTCATCGACGCTCCCGCCGGACCGATCGTGGTCACTGCCGAGTCGCTGTTTGACCCGGGCCAATACGACGATGCGGTGCGCATGGCCGGCGGCCTCCTTTCGACGATGACGTTCGAGGGCTAGCTGTACGGTCGACCTATGAGCGACTCCTCTGCACGCGAAGCCTCACAGCGACAGTTCGGCGCCAACGCCGCCAACTACGCGACGTCCGAAGTGCACGCCAAAGGGGCAAGCCTCGGCCGCATCGTCGAACTCGTCGAGCCGCAGTCGACCTGGCGCGCACTCGACATCGCCACCGCCGCCGGACACACGGCCTTCGCGCTCGCACCACATGTCGCGTCGGTCGTCGCCAGCGACGTGACCAGCGAGATGCTCGACGTTGCCGCTGGGGTCGCTACGGAGCGGGGCATCGACAATGTGACGTTCGAATACGCCGACGCGCATGACCTCCCGTTCGAAGAAGCCAGCTTCGACCTCGTCGTCTGCCGCATCGCGCCGCACCACTTCGAAGACCCGAAGACCTTCGTCGCCGAAGCCGCCCGCGTGCTCGCGCCCGGTGGCACGTTCGCCGTGGTCGACAATCTCGCCCCTGAAGATCCCGACACGGCGCGGTGGTGCGATGACTTCGAACGGCGCCGTGACCTGAGCCATCTCCGCTGTCTTCCGATCAGCGAGTGGCTCGCTCACATCAACGCGGCGGGACTCGTCGATGCGCAGGTCGAGACCATGGGCAAGCTGATGAAGTTCGTACCGTGGGCGAACAACATGTCCGTGCCTGACGATGTCCGGGTCCAGCTCTTGGCTGACCTGGCAAGCGCGACCGATCAGGTCGTCGAATGGCTGCGGCCCGACCTTGGCGATGAACCCTCGTTCGTGTTGACCGAGGGCTTGTTCACGGCTCGCAAGCCGTAGGGGCCGCTTAGAGCAGCGCGAACGCGTTCACGGCGGAACGGTTGGCGAGCGCAAGGTTCGTATCGAGGCGGCTGTCGACGGCAGCCGGGAACAGCAGCGTCGCGCCAGTGACCGGGAAGAAGCTCGGCAGCTGGTTCATCAGCACTTCTCGTGCGCTGCTGGTGAAACGGATGTGGCCCGTTCCGTAGAGCTCGATGGTGCCGACGATGCAGCCGAGCTGTTGGCCCTCTTTGTGGGTGACCTTGTCGACGCGGGTGCTCTGGCTCTCGTGCTCTTGCGAGTCGAGCGTTGCGATCAGAATCTCGTTCTTCGGGATCACCGTGTTCGGCCACTGGACTTCCGCCCGAGTCGGATCGACGAGCTTCGAGATGCGAACATCGTTGAGCTCGAGGAAATCCGTGAGCGGATCGTTCAAGGCTTCGTTCAGACGTTCGCGCAGAAACACGTTGCCGGTGATGCGGTGAGCTTCTGTGTAGAAGACGACGGACGCAAGTGACATAGTCCGCTCCTTTCGACCCCAGCGCCCCAAAACTGAGGCCCGGGCCGATTTTCACATGCCATA
>CALDGN010000300.1 GCA_937942965.1 uncultured Acidimicrobiales bacterium
GCGTGGCGAAAGAGCCTGTAGCGAGCTGGCGCTACTCCGCCGTGCTTGGTGCGAGTCCGAGGATGGCTTCGGCCGTGCGGCGGCCGGAGAACATGGCGCCTTGGATCGAACCGGTGTCACGGTGGTCGCCACATACCCAGAGGCCATTCTGGAGCTTGGTGCGCTGACGGGCCCGCAATGGCGGCGCCTGCATCGGCTGGCCGTGCGGGATTCGGTCCACCCGCAACAGATCCCACGAGCTCACCTGCGGCCCAAACCATTCGTGGAGCTGTGCCGTCGCTGTTGTGGCGAGGTCGGTCGAGACGTCGCCTGGACACGCGGCTGCGATCAGGTGGCGGCCGGCGGGCGCATAGGACGGCGCCACATTCGTCATCAGCGCCACGTTGCGCACGGGTCCGCTGTTTGCCCCGTCGAGCACAATCGAGCGACTGGTCGATGGCGGAATGTCAGCGGCGAACCACAGGCAGGCGACGGGGAGCGATCCGGGATCTTCGACTTGGTTCAACAGGCGTGACGCCGCTGGCCCGTCGGTTGCGACCACTACGTCGGTGGCCGAGATCGTGCCTTGCCCGGTCAATACCCGGCCCGGGGCGACGGACTGGACCGGCAAGTCGAGATGAATGGATCCGGCCGGGATCGACTCGCTGAGTTGAGCCGAGATGCGTCCCATGCCGAGGCTTGGGACACCCGAGGATCCCTCGGCCAGCATGCGGAAGATCACGTCGAACATGCGGCTCGACGTGCCGAGCTCCGGGTCCAGCTGAATACCGGCGAACAACGGGCCGAAGAAGCGGGTGATCGCGGTCTCGCTGAACCCCATCGCCTTGATGCGTTCCATCGTTGTTTGTTCGGGGCCGTGCATGAGGCGTCGAGCGCTACCGCGACCGAGTTTGGCGCGCAGCCGAAGCATGCGCAGCTTGTCTGCGATTGGTAGTGCTGGGCTGCGGACGGTCTCGATCAGCGTTGAGCGGTCGCGGAACGGGTCGCCGATGGGATAGCCCTCGCCGTCGATCCAGATCAATGCGCCGGCGTCGAACGATCGGATGTCGAGCGCTCGCATATCGAGCGTGCGCTGCACCTCGGGGTACGCCGTCAGCAGCACTTGGAAACCGCGATCGAGCCGGAAGCCGTCGACGACATCGGTGCGGACACGTCCGCCGACGCCGTCGCTCGCTTCGAGAAGGGCGACCGTCTGTCCGGCCTCGTGGAGACGCTTGGCCGCGGTCAGGCCAGCGAGTCCAGCACCAACGATCACGGTGTCGACAGACTGAGGCAGCTCGGTAGTCACGCCCTAAAACTAGAGGCCGCAGGTGCTCACGACGACCCGCCCCGCAGCACGGCGACCTCGGACGCGTCGAGTTCGCGCCACTGACCTGGCGTCAGACCGTCCAATGTGATCGACCCAATCGACCAACGAACGAGGCGGAGCGTGGGGTGCCCGACTGCGGCGGTCATGCGGCGTACCTGACGATTGCGCCCCTCGGTGAGTTGCAGCTCGATCCAACTATCGGGGATCGACTTCCGCACCCGAATGGGCACAGACCGCGGCGGCAGCTCGGGTTCGGTATCGAGACGCCGCGCTGCAGCCTTGCGGGTGCGTTGACCCTTGATGACGACACCCGAACGCAACGAGCCGAGTGCGTGATCATCGGGGATGCCCTCGACTTGAGCCCAATACGTTCGCGGTACATGGTGGCGAGGTTCGGTCAGCGTCGTTCGGAGCCGTGGATCATCGCTGAGCACCAGCAAGCCTTCGCTATCGCGATCGAGACGGCCAGCACCCCAAACGCCGGGCAGGTCGATGTAGTCAGCCAACGTGGCCCGCGGCGGATCGGCTCGATCAGTGAACTGCGACAGAACGTCGTACGGCTTCCAGAACGCGATGGTGGCCACGGCCGCCTAAGAGTACCGCTCGCCCGATTCGCCGACGGCGAGGCGGGGGAGCGATCCAACGATGCTGGCGATGTCGGTGGCGATACCGACTCGGGCGCCCCTACGCTTCGTGGCGTGAGCGAAGCAGCCCAGGACGTCCAATGGTCCAGCGTGCTCGGCGGCCTAGTCGCCGGGTCAGACATGGACCGAGATGACGCACGATTCGTTGTCTCATCGGTCCTCGCCGGACAAGCGACCGACGCCCAGATCGGCGCCTTCCTCGCTGCCCTCGCCAGCAAGGGCGAGACGACCGACGAACTGCTCGGCATGCGAGATGCCATGTTTGACGCGTCAACACCGCTCGACCTTCCGGTCGAAGCGATCGACATCGTCGGCGTCGGGGGAGCACCTCGACGTCAAGTCGCCGCATTCAACGTCTCGACCATCTCGTCGGTCGTGGCGTCCGCGGCCGGCGCGATCGTCTGCAAGCACGGCAACCGTCGGGCCAGCTCAACCTCGGGCTCGTTCGACCTGCTCGAGGCCCTCGGCTGCAACATCGAACTGCCGCCCGACCGCATCGAGGCCGGCGTGCAGTCGCTCGGACTCGGTTTCGCCTTCGCCCGCGCCCACCATCCGTCGATGCGCCACGTCGGACCAGCACGAGCCCAGCTCGGTATCCCGACCGTCTTTAACGTGCTCGGCCCACTCGCACACCCCGGTCGTATTGGCCGCCAGGTGTTGGGCGTACCGGACGCCACGCGAGCCCAGCAGATCGCCAGTGTGGTCGCCGGAGCTGACGCCGATGTCGTCTGGGTGGTCCATGGTCACGAGAACCTCGATGAACTCGCGCTCACCGGTCCTTCGAACGTGATCGAGGTGCGCAACGGCCAGGTTCGCGAGTTCACCGTTGACCCGACCGATTACGGGCTTGCCCGTGTCGCGACCGAAGACGTGCTTGGCGGCGATGCCGAAGTCAACGCCGGCCTGGCTCGCTCGGTGCTCGCCGGCGAAGCGTCACCGAACCGCGACGTGGTCGTGCTGAACGCAGGCGCCGGACTGGTTGTCGCTGGTGTTGCCACAGACCTCGCCGATGGCGTGACCCAAGCGGCGGCCGCGATCGACGACGGTCGCGCCTCGACCAAGCTCGACGAGTTCGTCGCCTTCACGAACGCCTGAATCTTGAACCGAACCCACCTCGCTCCGATGACCGAGCCGCACCTGCGCGCTCCGGGACTGCCATGGCAGTGAGCGTCGACGACGGCACCGCCGACGAGCTCGAAGTAGAGCGCGGACGCATCGCCCGCATCGCCGATGTGCGCGAGAAGCAGATCGATGTTGTGGCCGGCCGGGCGTCGCGTCTGGCCGACGAAGCGGCCGAGCTGACCGAAGACGGTCTGCGCGACATCTACGACGAAGACGACGATCCTGACGCTGCGGTGCAAGCATCGTTCGTGCGTGAACGCGCCGTGCATGCGATGGCCGCCGCCCGTCGATTCCACGACGTCGACAGCGTTGGCGACGCACCTGCATTCGGTCGGATTACCGACGACGATGGCGAGACGCTTTACGTCGGCCGCTGCAGCGTCATCGACGGCGACGACGCACTGCTCGTCGACTGGCGGGCCCGGGCCGCTGTTCCCTTCTACCGAGCGACGCCCCTCGAACCACTCGGCGTCGCCCACCGCCGCCACCTGCACTACTCCTCGCCAGCAAGCCCGCCTCGAGAACTCGTCGGTTACAGCGACGAGGTGTTTGACCACGAGTTACTGGCCGAGATGTCGGGCCTCCAAGGCGAAGCCGCCCTGCTCGAATCGCTCGAGCGCGAACGCACCGGTCAGATGGAATCGGTCGTCGCCACGATCCAGGCGGAACAAGACGCCGTTATCCGGGCTCCCGCCGACGACCCGCTGCTCGTGCAGGGCGGACCGGGGACTGGCAAGACTGTCGTCGCCCTCCACCGCGCCGCGTATCTGCTCTACGACCAGCGCCAAGCGCTCGCCGAGAATGGCGTGCTCATCGTCGGTCCGAGCACGCACTTCTTGGCCTACATCTCCGAAGTGCTGCCGTCGCTGGGCGAGACCGGCGTCGTCTCGGCCGTGCCGGCTCAGCTCTACAGCGGCATCTTGATCGGCGCTGCTGAGCCTGACGAGGTCGCAGCCCTCAAGGGTCGCATCGAGATGGCGGCCGTGCTGGCCAAAGCGATCCGCGACCGCCAGATTCGGCCGACCGAGGACCTGCAAGCCTGGTACGGCTCGGACCGGGTGACGTTGTCCGCAGCGCGGCTGAGCGAATGCTACGACCGGGCCCACCGCTTGCCCGCCCACAACGAGGCTGCCGATCGATTCCGCATGGAAGTCATCGAGGCGCTGGCAGAACAGGTCTACAACCGATCGTTTGACAACTACGCGGATGCCTTCCGCTCGTTCGCTCGGTCGCCGTCGCTTCGGGTGTTCCTGCTGCGCCATTGGCCGACGCTCACGCCAGAACAGGCGCTGAACGATCTCCTCGGCTCACCGGCGCTGCTCCGGCTGGCGTGTGTCGGCTCCGGGCTGTCGAAGGCCGAGGTTGCATTGCTGCAACGCGAACGAGTGCCCGAGGCAGAGCTTGACGACGTGCGGTGGACCGATGCCGACGTGCCGCTGCTCGATGAGCTGTGGTCTCTCGTTGGCGGCCTGCCTGGGACGATGACCGAAGAAGATCGCCAACGCGTGCGTGATGCCCGCGATGAGTTCGAGATCGCCGCGATGCAGGACTCGCTCGAGTCCGGCGAAGAAGTCGATCTCGGCGATGACGACGACGAAGACGAGCCGCCAGCAAACGTGACGCCTGTTGGTCTGTTGCCGCCGCCGCCGATTCGAGGCGATCGTGTCTGATATCGGCGATCCATATCCGTTCGAAGGCGAAGACGGCGACGAGATCGCTGAACTGAACCTCGAAGATCTCGACCAGTTCGGCGACGCCCGAATCACGGTCGGCGAACTTGTCGGCGAAGTCGAGTCATGGCGCTTCGGTCACGTCATCGTCGACGAGGCGCAAGACCTGACGCCGATGCAATGGCGGATGCTGATGCGCCGGGTGCGGGGGCGAGCGATGACCATTGTCGGCGACCTC
>CALDGN010000301.1 GCA_937942965.1 uncultured Acidimicrobiales bacterium
GCCATCGAGCTTCCACAACAAGGACTCGCGAGCAACCCGGAGATAACGAAGGAGGGTCTCCTTGGGCTCGGCGTGGTCCATGCCGTGGAATCTAGATCACTGCGAACGTCACGATCCGGCTACACGGGGCCCATCGCATGGTTGGAGCTGATGAGCAGGGTGTTGCCCTCGGGGTCGGCGCTCGTGAACCGGTCGTGCGGGTGACCTCGGGTGATACCCGTGGCGTCAACGCCGGCGGCGAGCAGGTCGTCTCGGGTGTCGTCGATGTCATCGACGATCAGATCGAGGACGGCCTGTCCGGGTTCACCGGGCTGCAGGATGAGGTGGGTGCCGCCGCGCAACTCCAAGATGGCAAAGTTGTCGGACTGGACCACGACGCGCATTCCGACGCGTCCATAGAACGCAGTCAGCGCAGATACGTCGGCGGCCTTCATCATCATGTGGCCGATGCCGAAGCGGGGCCGGGGGTCGGCCGAACGTTGGCCGGTGGTGTTTGGGTTGGTCTTGATCATTGGCATGAGGTTTCTCCTGGATGGATTGTTCGTGTTGTTGGTTGTTGGCGGTTGGGTGGGATGCGGAGCGATGCGGTCAGGCATCGAGGAGCTGTTCCGACATCCATTGGCGCTTAACTCGGCGCCAGTCCTCGTCGGTGAAGGTGCGTCGCCAGTACGGCGAGATGGATGCGGTTGATGGATCGACGCCGCGCTCGGCGACAAGGTGGCGACGGACGGCGCGCACTTCGGCGGCTTCTCCGTGCACGAAGACGTCGAAGCTGCCGGCCGGGAACGACGCCTCGGCGACCGCGTCGGCGAGGAGCGCTTCGGGGTCGTCGGCGCCGGCTCGGTGGAGCCAGCGGACTTCGACGTCGCCTGCAGTCGGCAGTTCGATCTCGCCAGCCGCGCTGTCCACGACGACGAAGGCCAGCGCCCGCTCACCTGGAGCAAGCGCTTCGATGCTGGCGCCGATCGCACCGAGTGCGCTTTCGTCGCCGGCGAGTAGGTGCCAGTCGACGTTCGGTGATGGCCGGTACGAGCCGCCGGGACCGCTGAATTGCAGGCGGTCGCCTGGCTTGGCTCGCTGCGCCCAGGCGCCGGCATAGCCAACGTCACCGTGGACAACGAAGTCGATGGACAGGGTCTGGGTAGCGGCATCCCAGCGGCGGATGGTGAACCGTCGGGGCCGTGGTCGGTGTTCCGGTGCGGCTCGATCGATGTCGTCGGAGCTGAACGGAACCGTGAGGGTTGAGTCTGCGGGTAAGAACCGCGCATTGATGTAGGCGTCGGTCGCCCCGCTTGGTTCGAATTCGCTGAGCGTTCCTCCGGTGAGGTGGACGCGCAGCAAGGTCGGGCTGAGGTTTTCGACGTGGTGCACTTCGGCGTACATGTGATCTCCCATGGGTTTGGTCTTGATAGTTGTTGTTAAGCATGCCTTACAACCCATGGAAAGTTGTACACATTCCCGACAAGGCAGAAAACTTCCGCGAGGGCAGCAACTTCAGCGACCCGGGGCCACATCGCATGCGGAATACTCGAACGGTCGAATCGTTGGCCCTACTGGTCTTCTTTCGCCTGCCACAGAAAGCCCGCATGCGCCCTGCTCGCCGAACACCGCTACTCGCACTGCTCCTCGCCGCGTTCGCGCTGCTCACCACGGCGTGTGCCGTCGATGTCTCCGAGATCACCCGAGTGCCCGACGCCGCCGCGTCAGAAACCAGCCGGGCCGATGCATTGGCTGCGCTCGATGAGACCGCTTGCCCGAGTGGCCTAACCGCCGACGGCGCTTCGCTGTTCGCCGACCGGATCGCAGCTACCGGCACGGCGGTGCCGACCTACGAGCTCGACGCCACGATCGATCCCGAAGCCGGCACGGTCGACGGAACGCTGCTCGCCACCATTCCGACCGACGACGATCAAATGCGTTTCCGCGTTTTTGCGGGCATGGATGCGTTCAACAGTGGTCTGGCAATCAGCAACGTGACGGTTGACGGCAAGCCGACCGGCTATGACCTCGACCGATCGCTCCTGACCGTTGCCAACCCCGCTGGCGCCGGTGCAACTGCGACGGTGTCGATCGACTTCGACTTCACCATCGACCAGATGGCCGCCAATGAAAATCTGCTCGGCGCGCTGACCGGCGACACGTTGCAGCCTGACCAGGTCGGTCTGCTCGGCCGGACCGAGAGAGGCATGCAGCTCGGCCATTGGTTCCCGGTGTTCATGCCCAACGGCACCCGCACTGATCCCGACCCGTCCGGCTTCGGCGATATCGGCGCGTTCGCCGCCGCGGCGATCTGCGCTGACGTCACGGTTCCCGACGGCTACACCGTCATCACGAGTGGCGCTCGGGTCGACGACGGGGCCTCGGTTACGGAGAGCGCAACGGGTATCCGAGATTTCGCGATGTTGATCAGCAACGACATCGAGCTCCTCAAGGGCACCGTCGAAGGCGTCGAGGTCCGGGTGTGGGGCCCGAGCGGCGACCGAGAATCACTACAGACTGTCCTCGACTACTCGCTGGAGTCCCAGCAGGCGCTGCACGACGCCTTCGGCCCCTACCCGTGGACCGAGATCGATGTCGTATCGGCCCCGCTCGGTGGCGGCGTCGGTGGCATGGAGTGGCCCGGCATGGTCTGGATCGAACGCTCGCTGTTCGCCGGAGGGATTCCCGGCATGGGTCAGCTCGACGGCCTCGGCGATCTGTTCGGCGCGACGGGCCTCGGCGAGAACGATCTCTTCGAGGATCTGCTCGGCAGCCTCGGAGGCGACGCGCTCGACAGCACGCTGGAGTGGACGGTCGCCCACGAACTCGGCCACGAGTGGTTCCACGCACTGGTCGGCAACGACTCGATCGCCAGCCCAGCCGTGGACGAGCCGCTGGCCCAGTTCGCCGCCTGCGTCGCCATGCAGCGCATCCACCCGGACAGCTGGCGGGACATCTGCGACACGCAAACGACCGACCAGTTCGCGCAAGCCCGAGCACTCGGCGTCGACGACGCACCCGCCGACCAAGCATCTGACGAGTTCGACTCAGCCCTGCAGTACGGCGCCGTGGTCTACGGCAAAGCCCCTGGCTTCTATTTCGAAGCCGCCGAGGTCATGGGTTGGGACCCGCTGGTCGACGCACTCGCCAGCTTCGTCGAGGCGAACGCATTCAGCCTCGTCGGCACCGACGTGTTGCGGAACCACCTCGTCGAAGCCGCCGGCGACGACGGCGCCACGATCGACGCGCTCTGGGAACGCTGGTTCAGCGAGGCCAAGGGCGACGAAGACATCGAAGCCGCCGACCTCTTCGGAGGGCTAGATCTCGGCGGCGACTTGTTCGGAGAGAACGGTCCGTCGTTCGAAGACCTGTTCGGCACCGGCGACCCTCGCGACCCAAGCATCTTTGGATCCGATGGCGAACTTGACCTCGACGACTTCCTCAACGAATTTCTCGGCCCGGACTCGCCGCTTGGCCAGGGCCTGCTCGACGAGAACGGCGAGCCGAACCTCGACGAGTTCTTCGGCGAAGATTCGCCCTTCGGCGATGGCAGCATCTTTGAGTTCCTCGATGACGGCGAGTTGTCCGAGGATGAACTGAATCAATTGCTCGAGGATCTCCTCGGCGGCGGCTGACCCCAGCTAACTTGCCGAGAACTCTGCGGCCCGTGGGCGCGGCAGTAGTGAACGCAAGATTGGAGTCGGCAATGGACCTTGAGTGGCATGGCGATCACCTCGCCGCCCAGTTCGACCGTGATCCCGGCGACGACCTGATCGACCTCGAGTTCGTGCGCCACGACCGGCTCCGCCGAGTTCGTACGGAGATGGACCGCCACGCCGTCGATGCGGTTCTGCTGTTCGACCCGGTCAACATCCGCTACGCGACCGACTCGCGCAACATGCAGATCTTCACCGCTCGCAATGGGCCGTCTCGCTATGCGTTCATCCCTCTCGACGGCCCCGTCGTGCTGTTAGAGTTCACCGGTTGCGAACACCTCGCCGCCGATCTCACGACCATTGACGAGATCCGCCCGGCCATGACGGCGAGCTACGTCGCTGCGGGAGACGCAATCGCTGAGACCGAGCGGGCCTGGGCGGCGTCGATCGCCGAACTAATTCGACAGCATTGCGGCCCAACGGCAACCGTCGGCGTCGAACGCATGAACGCCGGCGCCGCGATCGCGCTGGCCAACCAGGGATTCACCATCGTCGACGCGCAGCAGCCCGTCGAACGAGCTCGTGCGGTGAAGTCCGACGAGGAACTCAAGTGCATCCGGTCCTCGATCAATGCGACCGAGCGCGGCGTCGGGGCCCTGCGAGATGCGATCCGACCGGGCCTAACCGAGCAGCAGCTCTGGAGCGTCCTGCACCAAGCGGTGATTGCCCAAGGCGGCGACTACGTCGAAACCCGCTTGCTCAACTCGGGCACGCGAACCAATCCGTGGTTTCAAGAAGCCAGCCATCGCATCATCGGAGCGAACGAACTCATCGCGCTCGATACCGACGTCGTGGGCTGCTTCGGCTACTACGCCGACTTCTCTCGAACGTTCCATGCTGGGCCCGACGAACCGACCGACCAGCAGCGTGAGCTCTACCGGGTCGCCTACGAACAGGTCCACCACAACATGGGGATCATCGCCCCTGGCGTTTCGTTCAAGGAGTACTCCGAACGGGCCTGGAACATCCCAGCCGAGTACGAGAACGGCCGGTACTACCTGTCGGCGCACGGGGTCGGTATGACCGGCGAGTACCCGTACCTCT
>CALDGN010000302.1 GCA_937942965.1 uncultured Acidimicrobiales bacterium
GGCTACCTCGGCGTCGTCGACATGCTCGAAGCCCGAGGCACGCCCGCGTTCTCTGAAATCTCTGCGTCGTTGTACGGCGGCGTCGACGACGAACTGCATGCGGACGGGCCAACCCTCGCAGCGCTCGGTGACGTGCTCGACGAGGCGTTGGCGAACATCTCGAACAGCCGCTGGGAGCCACCCGAGGACCGCGTGCACAGCGCCGAAGACGCAGTCCGGATTCTTTCCGAGCGGCTCGAACCGGTGTGCGGCATGGGCGAGGTCACCGTCAAACTTGACGACGGCATTGTCTCCGATGCAGCTGCTGGCAGCGACTACATCAAGCTCCGCGAAGACGCCACCTTTAGCGAACGCTCGCTGCGCGTCCTCGAAGTCCACGAGGGCTGGGTGCATGTCGCATCAAGCATCAACGGCCGCCGTCAGCCATGGTGCACGTTCCTCGCCAAGGGCACTCCGGCGACGACGGTGACCCAAGAGGGCCTCGCCGTCTTCACCGAGATCACGACCCTGTCGTCGACCCCGACTCGGTTACGAACTATCGCCCGCCGGATTCACGCCATCGACATGGCATCGGACGGAGCCACGTTCCTCGACGTGTACCGCTGGATGCTCGACCAAGGCATGGACACCGACGATGCGTGGGCCGCGTCGGTGCGGGTTTTCCGAGGAAGCACGCCGACACTCGGCCCATTCACCAAGGACCTCGTGTACAGCCGTGGGTTCCTCGAGGTCTACAACGTCATCCGTCTCGCCGTCCAACACGGTCTCGTCGATCTGTTGCCGCTGCTGTTCGTCGGCAAGATCTCGGTCCATGAGCTCGGTCTCATCGGCGCTCTCCATGAGCAGGGGATCGTGATCGACGCTCCGATCCTTCCGCCGAGCATGGCCGACGTGACGGCGCTCGCTTCGTGGATGGCGATGTCGAACCTGCTGAACCGGGTCGACGTCGAGGCCATGGAAGTCGAACTCGCTCGAGCCCTGAACCGTCCAGCGTCGTAGCAACTACGGTCGCGACTATGAGCGTTCGCGAAACCGAGATCGATGTCACGACTGACGACGGCGAGATGGCCGTCGTTATCACCGAGCCCGAAGGGGCGACTGTCGATACGCCGACGGTCGGGTTGTTCATTGACGCGCCCGGCCTGCGCCCGGCGACTCGCGAGTGGATGCACCGCATGTCTGACGAGGGCTACCGGGTTGTCACGCCTGACCTGCATCACCGCCATGGCCGACTGTTGTTCTTCGAACCGGCTGATGCGGCCAACAATCCCGATGCGCGCCCGACGATCATGGGCTGGATCGCATCGATGACCGATGACCAGATCCAGCACGACATGGACTGCGCCTTGGCCGCCGCCAATGTGGCGTCCGATACCAAGATCGCTGTCATCGGGTTCTGCCTCGGCGCTCGTGCCGTGTACCGCTCGATCGAACGCGACCCCGAGCGCGTCGTTGCGGGCGCGAGCTGGCATCCCTCGTTCCTCGTCGACGACGGCGATGATTCGCCGCACCTGACTGCTGCCAGCTTGGCCACGCCGCTCTACCTCGGCATCGGCGAGGCTGACGAAGTCCAGTCGATTGCCATGCACCAGAAGTTCCTCGATGCGGTCGCAGACCTCGATCACGTCGATGTCACGACCTTCGCCGGCGCTGACCATGGCTTTTCGTGGCCGGGCTACCCGACGTATCACGAAGAAGCCGCCGAGACGAGTTGGACCAAGACCTTGGCGATATTCGGCGCGGCCTTCGGGTAGGGCGCAACATCGATGACCGCGCTCGACGACTTCCTTCGTGCGTGCGAGCGCGAGATCGCCCGTCGTCTGCCCGGGCAACCGAAGCAGGACGTGCTCGCTGCAGGACACGCGGCGTTTCAGGCTGCACTCGATGCCAGCGAACCCATCGATGTGCGGCGACAGTCGATACCAGTGGCCGAACATCTCAGGCACGGAGCTGCAGCTCCATTGCTGGCTGCGGCACAGGCGGCCGGCCCCGAGCTGTCCTGGGTTGCGTCGAGCCGCCTCGACGACAACGGCACCGAAGCTGGTCTGGCGCCGCTCAACGATGTTCGTGACCTCGACCGAAGCGACTGGGGTCACGTGCAGTGCGGCCTCATGCTGTTGCGGCCCAATGGCACCTATCCGCTGCACTCGCATCCACCCCAAGAGCTCTATCTGCCGATCAGCGGTTACGGCCAGTGGCGCTACGGCGGAAGCACCGAGTTCTGCTCTCTTGCTCCCGACGCGCTCGTGTACAACCACCCGAACGACGTGCACAGCGTCGTCGCCGGAGAAGAGCCCTTGCTGGCGCTCTACATCTTGTGGAGCGATCGGTCCGATGGCTAGCCCCGATCGGGCAAGATGAGGCCGTGACGCGACCTCGCATCGACATCATCGGCCTGGGCCCAGCGGGCCCTGACCTGCTGACCGCCGGCACGCTGGCGTTGATCGATGAGGTCCCGACCCGGCGACTGCGAACCGCTCGCCATCCAGCCGCCATCGCGGTCGACGCCGAGTCGTTCGATCACCACTACGAAACCCACGACACCTTCGACGCCGTCTACGGAGCGATCGTGGCCGAGCTCGTATCCCTCGCAGCCGAGCACGGCCGGGTGCTCTACGCCGTGCCAGGGAGTCCGGCCGTCGCCGAGCACACCGTCGAGCTGCTGCTCGAACGAGAAGACATCGACGTGGTCACCCACGCAGCACTGTCGTTCGTCGACCTCGCCTGGGTCGCTCTGGGAGTAGACCCGATTGCAGACGGCGTACGCATCGTTGACGGTCACCGGTTCGCCACCGAAGCAGCAGGGGAGCGCGGCCCACTGCTCGTCTCGCAATGCCACGACCGCCAGACGCTGAGCGACATCAAGCTCTCGATCGATGCCGGTCCCGAACTCACCGCGACCGTCATCCAACGGCTCGGTTTGCCGGATCAACACGTCAGCACGGTCGCCTGGCCCGATCTCGACCGCACGATCGATGCCGACCACCTCACGTCGCTCTACATCCCCGAGCTGCCTGCGCCCGTTGGGGCTACGTTCGCTCAGTTCGCCGTCATGGTCGAGCGGCTCCGCAGCGATTGCCCGTGGGACGCCGAACAGGACCACGCCACGCTGCGCCGTTACCTGCTCGAGGAGAGCTACGAGACGCTCGAAGCGATCGACCATCTGGTCGAGACCAGCCCCGAGAGCGATGAGCTCGAGGCCCGCTACGGCGACCTCCAAGAGGAGCTCGGCGATCTGCTCTACCAGATCTTCTTCCACTCGATCTTGGCCGAGGAAGCCGGCTGGTTCGACGTCGCCGATGTCGCTCGAGGCATCCACGACAAGCTCTTTGAGCGTCACCCGCACGTGTACGGCGATGTCGAGACCACGCTTGAAGACCTACCCGCCCAGTGGGAAGCAGCCAAGAAGGCGGAGAAGTCCCGCAGCTCGATCATGGACGGCATTCCCGCCGCGCTGCCAGCCCTGCTCTATGCCACCAAGGTGCAGAAGAAGGCGTCGGCAATCGGCCATGCAGTGCCCGATCGTGGAGCGCTCGAAGCAGCCGACGAAGCTGCCGTTGGTGAGCTGTTATTCAGCGCCGTGGCCCTGGCCCGAGAACTCGGTATCGACGCCGAATCAGCACTGCGGCAGCGGGCAGTCGCCTTCGCTGATGATGTTCGCACCACAGAAAACTAGGCTGTTCGGGAATTGCGGCGAGAACTCGTCGTTGTGACTCATGTGAACCGCCTTCCCTCCTGTAGATTGAAGCGGTCACCTAATCGTTAGTGGCTCTCGAAGGAGCATCGGTGAAAGTTTGGATTGATCAGGACCTCTGCACGGGCGACGGCCTCTGCGAAGAAATCGCACCAGCGGTGTTCTTCGGGATGGACGACGGCCTCTTCTACGTGAAAGAGGCCAAGGAGAACTTCGGCGAAGAGAAGCTCTTCGACGGCGATGCCAACCCGGCTGGCGCCGAGGGTCTCGCCCGCGTGCCCGACGGTGGCCTTGAGTCGGTCATCGAGGCCGCTGAAGAGTGCCCCGGCGAGTGCATCTTCATCGAAGTCTGATTCCTTAATCAGCAACAATCTCTAGGAGATGACCCGGCGATCCGCCGGGTCATCTACGCGCCCGGGCTCGGATCAAGCAGCGTTCTGGGGCTGGGTTGGGGACACTGGGTCGGGCGGCACTGGGCCGGGGATCTATCTAGTCCTCGATGCGAACGTCGATCTCGAACTCGACGGTGTCGCCGATATCGACCTTTGCCTTCTTGCGGATCGGGGCCTTGACGGGCAAGAAGAACCGGCCGTCCTTCATCGGAAAGATCGACGTGTTCCACTCGTGCTGATCGATGCGCACGGTGACCGGGATCGAGCCGAACCCGCGACGGTCAGGAACGATGTCGGCGATGATGTCGGCCTCGTCAAGTGGCACGGCGGCATAGACC
>CALDGN010000303.1 GCA_937942965.1 uncultured Acidimicrobiales bacterium
ATCGCGATGAGGTCTTCGTCGGGAAGCGCGTCGTGTGACTCGAGGTAGCGACGCAGACCGCCGGCGCACACTGCCATGACGACATCGTTGACCGTCGCACCGAGTTCGGACTTGATCGCCTTGATGGTCGCCAGCGAAGCACTGCGGTAGGCGAAGCGGCGATGCGGGGTGATGGTTGCGTTGAACGGCGTGCGAGGAGCGCCGAGCCGGGGCAGGAGCGGGACTTCGTCTTGGTTCTCGTCCCGATCGGTGCCGAGCACCTTGCGGATCGCCGCGCCGGCGGGGCCAGGCACGCCGCGTTGCACGGCGCGAGCCATGCGCCCAAAGCCAACTTGGCCAGTCATGTTGCCCAGCTCGTTGAGGGCACGCACTTGGAGACGCAACCCTTTGACCGGTGTACGGGCGACGCCGTAGACGGTGCGGGCCAGCATCTCGGCCGACGATGGTTCGTCCTCGGGTGTCCACTCCGCGTCGGCGGGCGTGTTGTCGGGATCAAGCAAGATGCCGAGCAGCTCGGCGCCAGCCGCGCCGTCGATGGTTGCGTGGTGCAGCTTGAGCAGCACGGCAAAGTCGCCCGACTCGAGGCCTTCGATGACGTAGGCCTCCCACAACGGGCGACGGCGATCCATCGGGCGTCCGATCAGGCGACCGACGAGCTCGCCAAGACGCTCGGGAGTGCCTCCACCGGGTACGCCGATGTGGCGGACGTGGAAGTCGAGGTCGAAGTCCGGGTCATTGATCCAGTACGGACGGTCGAGACCGAACGGCACCTCGACCAGGCGCCGGCGGAAGGGTTCAAGCACGCCGAGTCGCTGTTCGATCTGGTCGCGCAGCGACTGGTACGCGTCGAAGTCGGGATCGTCGGGTGGCGTGTAGATCGACAGGCTGTTGATGTGGCCGAACGACGAGTTCGTCTCGAGGTTCAAGAAGCTCGTGTCGATGCCGGAGAGCTGCTTCATGAGCGGGGCTCGCTTTCGTCGTGGGCGGCAAGTTCAACGAAGAGATCCGCGAACGCCGATTCGATGTGGTCGCGGAACGCCGCGGGTTCCGTAATCGCCTGCGGGTCGACAAAGATGCCGATGTCGAAGGCGCCGGTAAGCGACATGGCGGTGATGTTGGCGCCGGTTCCGGCAACGGGACCCATGCAGACGGTGCCGGTGATCTTGGCGCCGGCGCAGTAGAGGTCGAACGGGGCGCTGCGCAAGTTCGACGTGGCGAAGTCGATGCGGCCGGCGGCACTGCGAGCCGCACGGGTGATCATCGTTGTCGGCAGCTGATTCACCAGACCGGACAGGGCACCGAGGCCGCCGCTCTTCGAGGCGCCGTCTCGGGCTTCGAGCGTGAGATCACGAATCGTTTCGAGCCGCTCAGTGATCGTCATTGGCCCCGCGGGCAGCTTGACTGGCACGGGCGTAAATGAGTTGCCGCCGACCTTGCTGTCCTCGCGGGTGCTGACGACGAAGCTCGAGTTGAAGCTCTGCACGGGCACGTTTCGCTCGGCGTGGTAGCGGTGTGCGCCTTCGGCCAGGCCGGCCATGAACACGTCGTTGAGGGTCGCGCCAACGACTCGACCGGCTGCCTTGAGGTCATCGACCTCGACACGCACGCGCTCAAGACGACGGTGCCGTGATCGTTCGGTCCACAAGCTCGATCCTGATTCGTCGCCGCCGCCTGACGGCGCGATCTGGCGGGCGGCGGTCGATGCCAGCGAGGCTGCCGATTCGGCCCGCTCGACGGCGCGGCTTGGGTCTGCCGGCCACATGGCGACTTCGCCGGCGATGCGGCGAGCGATGCCGACCTGGCGGCGCACAAGATGGCCGGTGGTGTCTCGCACCGTGCCGACGAGCCCCGACGCAAGATCGCCACCGGACTCTTTCGTCTTCGCTCCGGCGACGGCTGCGGCGACGATCCCTTCGAGGTCGACCTCGGCCGGAGGCGGAGCATCGCGGTCGATGCTCTGGTACAGCTCAGCCATGCGCATTTGCCCGACGCCGTCGGCGATGACGTGGTGGACGAGCGACCAGATCGCTCCCCCGCCGCCTTCGAGTCCGCTGATCGTGACGAATCGCCACAGCGGCCGGGTCCGGTCGAGCGGCTCCATGTAGAGCGTTGCGGCCAGGTCGAGCAGCGCACGTTCGTCGCCGGGCGCTGGCAGCTCGACGTTGCGGACGTGATAGTCGAAGTCGAACTCGGGATCGGGCGCCCACGCTGGCGTGGAGAGGCGCCCCAGACCTGGCACGACGCGCTGGTAGAGCTTGGGCAGCGACGCGACGGCATTGCGCAGGTGCAGCCGGAAGCGGTCTTGGTCGACGGGCTGGTCGAGCAGCGCAAGCGATGCGCCACTGGCGTTGAGCCACGGGTCCTTTTCGATGTTCCACATGAGCGCTTCGTGTTCGCTCATGCGCTCGGACTTCTCGACCTCGCGGTCGTGACCTTTCATGCTCACGATGCGCTCCCAGCGGTGCCAGTTTGGGTGTCGGTGCCGGGGCGACGGTCGTGCTCGGCGTTCGGATCACCGGAGTAGCCCGGCGGATAGGTGCGCTTCAGCTCGTCCTCGGTCGGTGTCCGGAGCTCTTGGCTCTCTGCGGGCAGCAACGCGGAGATGGCCTGCATGATCCGCTGGGTGTCCTTGTCGGCGCTGCGGTACTTGAGGTCGACTGGGTCACCAACGACGACGGTGACCTTGGGCCGGTTCAGCGTCACCACGTTGGGGAGCCGGGCACTGCGGGGCCAGACCTTTTCGGTGCCCCAGATACCGACGGGGATGACAGGAACCTTGGTCGCCGCGGCGAGCTTGGCGGCTCCCCACCGGCCCTTGAGTTCAGGATCGAAGAATGCGGGACCGCGAGGGATGGTCCCCTCGGGTGCCATCATCACGCACTCACCGCCACGCAGGGCGTCGGCTGCTCGTTCGAGCGGCTCGTCAGAACCCGATGCGCGTTCGACTCGGATGCCACCGATCGCCTTGAGGACGTTGCCGATGACCGGCACGTCGAAGACTTCTTTCTTGCCGAGGCCGCGCACGGAACGGCCGGCCTTGGCCATGAGCAGTCCCATGACGGTGGGGTCGAAGTAGCTGCGGTGATTGAACACGATGATGGCGCCGCCCTCGGTCGGGATTTTGTCGACATCGGAGAAGTCGATGTCCGCGTAGGGAGCGATCAGCTCGGGACGCATGAACGGGCGGGTCCAGTCTTGGACTTCGCGGTTGGCGATCTTGGCGACGCCGTCGTTCTTGTCGAGGTGGCGAATCTTCCAACCCTTGAGCACGGCCGTCGCGGTGAGCTGGGCGTCGGGGTTGACGGCGATGGGGTTGCCGACGAGGTCGAGCATCGGGGCGTCGTAGTAGCTGTCGCTGTAGGCGTAGCTGCGGCTCATGCGAATGCCGTTCGCTTCGGCGTACTCGGCGACGGCATCGGCCTTGGCGGTGCCCCAGACGAACGGGCCGTCGTGTTCACCGGTGTAGACACCGTCTTCGCTCTTCCACTTGGTGCAGATCACGTCGTCGAAGCCGATGGCCTTGCCGATCGCGGCGACGAGAGGTTCGGGCGATGTCGTTGCCAGCACCAGTCGGTGACCTTTGGCACGGTGTTCTTCGAAGACGAGCTCGGCGAACGGTTGGAGGTTGGCGGCGATCTCTTCGGCGGCGGCTTCGGCAGCGGCCGCGACGGCGTCGACTGACCAGCCCCTGGAGGCCTTGACGGCGTGCCGGGCCGGAAGCATGGTGGCGCGCATTTCGCCGACCTCTTCGTACAGCTTGAGGAACAGCCCTTGCAGCGGGATCGAGCGACCCGAGGTCACCCCCTGGGCAGCGAGTTGCTCGGAGAAGAGCGGCGCGGACGAGCTGCGAATGAGGGTCCGGTCGAGGTCGAAGAATGCGGCAGTGGTGGCCATACCAGGCAGGGTAATGTCAGTGACTGACATTAGTCAATTGCTGACATTTGTGACGCCTTCCACTACCGTCTTGGCCATGTTCACTCTCGACGAGGTCGACTCCGGCGAGCTTGCAGTTGATCCGTCACCGCGCGTCCCCGAGGACAGCCGCCGGAGCCGCAAGAAGCAAGACACCCGCAACCGACTTGTTGCCGCGGCCGACGAACTCTTCGACCGCCAGGGTTACGACAAGACGACGACGCTCGACATCGCCGAGGCGGCCGACGTTGCGCAGCGGACGCTGTTCCGCCACTTCCCGAGCAAAGAAGCCCTGCTGTACGCCGAGCTCGACGATGCCCGGTTCGTGCTGCGCGACGCGCTGCATGCGCAACCCGATGACGTGCCCGCGCTGACTGCGATCCGGGCCGCCATGGCCGAGCTGGGCGATCGCATCGTCGCCAACCGGGAACGCCGCCTCCTCGAGGCGCGTCTCGCCGCGACGACCCCTGCCGTCTCGGGCTACTTCCGAGCTGTCGTGCAAGCCGGATGGGAACGCGAGCTGATCGTCGCGGTCGCCCAGCGGCTCGACGTCGACCCAATGCAGGACCCGCGACCCGAGGTCCTTGCCGGCGCCGCGATGAGTGCATGTCGCATTGCGACGCGCCAGTGGACCGTCTCTGAAGGCACTGCCGACTACGTCGCACTCGCCGACCGAGCCCTCGAAGCCATCGCAGAACTCGCCGACCTCGCCTGACCCGGGGTCGCACCTAAGAACGGTTCACCGTGAACCGCTTTGAGGTGCGACCCCAGATACCCCAGATAGTTGGTGTGACGTTCGCCACATCGGACGATTGTCTGCCATACTGCGGCCAGTGGGGAAACAACGGAAGCAGCAGGCGTGACCTCGTCCGCCAGCAATCTTGCATCGATCATCGAACACCATCCGGAGCACGCGATTGCTCTGATCGAAGGTGAGACGTCGATCACCTTTGGCGAGTTGCGTGAGCAAACGGCCGCTTGTCGG
The DNA here is from genome assembly GCA_937942965.1 of uncultured Acidimicrobiales bacterium. Classification (GTDB taxonomy): domain Bacteria; phylum Actinomycetota; class Acidimicrobiia; order Acidimicrobiales; family UBA10347; genus UBA10347. The sequence goes on from CALDGN010000303.1 coordinate 4,898, forward strand.
GCCGCACTCGCCGCCCTAAACGTCGGGCCCGGGAGCCGCATCGTGTTGGCGGCCGGCAACGAGGTCGGCTTCGTCGTAACGGCCCTCGCAGCATTGGGGCTCGGCGCCCAGGTCGCGCCGATCAACCCCTACAGCCCCGCTCCCGAAGCTCGCCGCAAGCTGCCACCGCTCAATGCCGAGCTACTGGTGTTCGGCGAGACGGCCGAGCGCCTCGACGACGGCGGCTACGACCTTCCGACAATCTCAACCGGCGACCTCCTCGCCGAGGGCAGCGCCGCCGGCAACCCTGCTCCCCCGCCGGTGGCTGCGGTCGCCGACGACGACGTCAGCTTCTTACTGTCGACGAGCGGCGTCTCAGGCGTACCGAAGGTCGCAATGCTCACGCACGGCGGCATGGCGTGGGTGCAGCAGTCGCTGATCGGCGACGGCGACCAGCAGCTCCGCCCCACCGACATCAGTCTCGGCGTGCTGCCTGTGGCGCACATTCTCGGCCTCAACATCGCCGTGCTCGCGACGCTGCGCGCCGGCGCGGCCGTCGTGTTGCAACGCCGCTTCGACTCCCAAGAATCACTTGAGCTGATTCGCCGCCACGGCGTGACGATGGTTGTCGGCGCTCCTCCAATGTGGCACCAGTGGGCCGCTGGCGCCGGTGCCCCCGAAAGCGGCACATCCGATGCGATGGCGACCGTCCGCTTCGCTCGCTCTGGCGCAGCAGCGCTTCGCCCCGCCACCGTCGACCGCCTAGAACGCATCTACGGCGTACGGGTCACCCAGGGCTACGGGCTGACCGAGACGTCAGCCGTGGTGACCACCGGGCGCGGTGCCGACGCGCCGATCACCTCGGTCGGCCGAGCCTTGCCCGACATCGCACTCGTGCTCGTCGACGACAACGGGGCACCCGTCGATGTCGGCGACGTCGGCGAGGTCGTGATTCGCACTCCGGGCAAGTTCGCGGGCTACCTCGATGACGAGGTCACCACCGAGATGGTCCTGACCGATGATGGCTGGTTCTGGACCGGCGACCTTGGAGTCCTCGATGATGACGGGTTCCTACATCTCGTCGATCGAGTGAAGAACATCGTCATCGTGTCGGGGTTCAACGTCTACCCGGCCGAAGTCGAAGACGTCATCTTGCAGTTCCCCGGCGTCCGGGCTGCCGTCGTCGTCGGCAAGGCCCACGGCCTGACGGGCGAAACCGTTTCCGCACACGTGGCGGGCGACGTCAATGTCGACGAACTCGATGCGTGGGTCCGAAGCCAACTCAGCACCTACAAGTGTCCCACCGACTACCAGTGGGTCGATCAAGTCCCGCAGACACCAACCGGCAAGACGCTGCGTCACGGGCTGCGGTCATGACCAGTGCGGCGCAGTTCCGATTCGAACGAGCGCCGAGCATGCCTGGTTCCGACGCCACCAGTCGAGTTGTTCTCGGTGGCCTGCGCGGCCTGATCCATCGCCTGTGGGACGTCGAAGCGACCGGTCTTGAACATGTGCCGCTGAACGGTCCGGCGATCATCTGCCCGAACCATTTGTCGTTCTGCGATTCGGTGTTCGTGCCGGCGGTACTGCCGCGGCGGACGTGGGCAATCGGCAAGGCCGAGTACATGGACTCGTGGAAGACGAAGCACCTGTTCCCCGCCATGGGCATGATTCCCGTCGACCGCTCCGGCGGCTCGAAGTCCATGGTCGCGCTCGACGCGGCCGCCGAAGTTCTCGATGCGGGGCACTTGTTCCTCATGTATCCCGAGGGCACGCGGTCGCGCAGTGGCAATCTCCACAAGGGACGCACCGGCGCGGCGCGGCTTGCGATGCGATGTGGCGCTCCGATCATTCCGGTAGGCCACAGCGGGACCCTCGAGGTCCAGCCACCTGACCAGTTCAAGATGACGACCGGCAAGAAGGTCACCGTCAACTTCGGCGCACCGATCCACGCTGCCGACTTCGGCAACCCAGCCGACCCTCGAGTGCACCGTCGCATGATCGACGCAGTGATGTTCGAGATCGCCAAGCTGTCTGGCCAGACCTATGTCAACACCTATGCGGGTGCCAAGGCCGAAGCGAGTGACGACGTCGGAACTCGCCCGACGGCGCCGGATCAGACAATCACCGTCGCCCCGACCCGACCCGCGGGTCGCCCCAAAGCGATGTCACCACTGATCGACTTGAGCAACGGCGGCCCGAGCAAGACCACGGCTCCGACGCCACCCACTCGACCGCGCCGCCTCGAAGGTTCCGCCGGCGACTAGCCCCTCTTCAACACCAGCCTCTTCTCAACACCCACCCCTTTTCAACACCCACCCCTTGACAATATTTGAGCAAGTGCTTAATCTTGAGCACATGCTCAAATATTCGCTGCTGGCCTACGCACCGCACCCCGCGGCCGTGCTGGCGATCCTCTTGCTTGCGGTGGGCGTGGTGGCCGGCCTCTGCGTGATCTGCAGCCGAGCGGTATCGCACGAACCCGTGCCGCGGTACGCATGGTTTCTGGTCGCGGTCCCCTTCCTCATCGCCGGGCTGGCCGCCGGACAGTCCAAGGTCGCCGAGGCGCTCCATGACCGCGGTGAACGCGAGGCCGTCGAGCGGTTCACCGCCATCGCCGAGAGCCTCGACACGCAATTTCGCAACCCCTACGTCGACCGAGTCCGCTACACCGCCGAACACTGCGGCGCCGCTAGAGGAACCGTCGACTACAACGTCGCCGGCGCCCCGCAGGGCGACGAATGGACTGCCGTGGATCATGACCGAGGCCTGGACCAGATCGAAGGAGACCTTCGAGCCACAGGCTGGACCACCGGGCGCACCGACGAACGGGGCTACCCCCAGCTCGAAGCGGTCAAGCAAGACGAAGCGGTGCGCATCGACTACGGACGACCGAACCCGGACAGCCCTTGGCATGACCCGAGCCAGCTCTACATCGAGGCCTTTCGCAGCACGACGTGCGTGCCCGGCGGACTCATCTCGGGACTGACGGAATAGCGGCCAGTCGAGGCTGCTCAACCCTTTCGAGTGCCCAACCCTTCCGAGTGCACAGTCCTTCTGCGCGTTGATCCGCAGACCACTGCGCCGCCTCGCTTCACCATCGAACACGGCGGGGTGAAGTGCACGCCGTCACGGAGAAGCGGAACCGTGAACTCATTCATTCGTATCAAGCCGGAAGAACCGATCGTCCTCGACCTCGGCGGCGGCAACAAACTGGTGCTGGTCGCCGAGTGCAACAAGAAGCCATCGCCACCGAAGCCAAAGGTCAAGCTCATCGATCTTGGCGACGCGCAGATCGGCGCGGGTGCCGGGATCCTCGCTGTCATTGAGGACCAGGATCTTGGCGCCACGCTGGCGAAGTCACCGACGCTCGACCTGACGAGCCCGAGCGTGCTCACCACGATCGCCAGCCCTGACGCAGTCACGTTCGAGCGGTCATGAGCGGCGAGACGAAGGCCCCGGCAGCACCGAAGACGCTCAGCGAATCGATCCACGATGCTGCAGCCCAGATCCGATCGGTGTCCAAGTGGATCGTCGCCGCATTCGGGGCGCTCGGCGCTGCACTTATCGGTGGCGCCTCGATTGTCGATCTGCGGACGCTGAGCGAGAGCGGGCAGAACTGGGCGTCGTTCGGGCTTGGGCTCGCGATCCTGGGCGTCGTCTTGGTGATCGCTCCCGCCGCGCTCGTGCTCGCGCCGCGGATGCTGTCATTCGATCAGCTTCGGCGAGGCGCCAGCGGCGAAGAAGCCGACGTGGCCGAGACACTCGAAACAACGTTCGCAGGCTTGCTGGGCGGCTACTCCTCGCTCGCGGAGATCCACGAGGAACGAGAGCGACTGGGCAGCGAGCTGACCGATGTGAAGGCAGAGATCGGCATCCTCAAGGCCAACCCAGCTGCTTCCGAGGAAGCGAAGATCGCGATGAACGACCGGACCACAGCGGTGCGCCAGCACGCTGATCGACTCAACGAGGTCAGTACGAACGTCTTGTCGATCGCGACGTTCATTCGCCTCCGGGCACAGTTCACGCGGGCACTCCGGTTCGGCCTGCTTGGGGTTGCGCTCGCTACCGCAGGTGCGATCTTCTTCGTGACCGCCGAGACCGCAGATCAACGATCAGCCGAGGCGGCCTCGCTCAGCCCGCTGGTGACCGCCGGACCTGAGCCCGTCGCGGTTGCGCTCGACTTTGCGCAAGATCAGACGGATCGGTACGCAGCCATCCTCGGGGAAGACTGCGATCTCGATGCCGTCGCCGCACTCGTCTTGGGGCGAGATGACGACAGCCGCCGCGTCGTCGTGCTCCCCCAGGACGAGTGCGAGCCCAAGGAACTCGACGTCCCTGACGAGGCGGCAACCGCAACCAGCGTCGAGGTGGCGTGCCGCTTCGACGCTGTCGAATCCGGCGTCGACTGTTGAGACCCGTTGTGAGCTGATCGGCGGCGTTCGCTACGTTCGGAGTGCCAACGAATCGGGGGGTTCGCCATGTCGATGACCGTTCATGTGCCGGCGCAAAGGCCGTTGCACGAGACCCATCGCATCGCCGTCGACGGAGCCGTCGACGCTGATGCCCACATTCTGGAACCACCCACGCTGTGGGAAGAGTGGATTGATCCGAAGTACCGGGACCGAGCGCTCCGGTTCCGAACCGACGAGCAAGGGCTCGAAGAACTCGAGATCGGAGGCGAGCGGTCAACCATGAGTCGTCGGGGCTTCCCGTCGACGCTTGGTGCCATGGGTTACCCGGACCTCGGGGCGCTGCAGAAGGACCCCGAGCGAACCTATGTCCGCGAGGCGCCGTACGGCACGATGCATGCGGGCGAGCGGCTTGAGACCCTCGATGCCGAGAACATCGACATCGCGATTCTGTATACGACGGTGGGCCTGCTGTGGGAAGCCGAACTCAAGGACCCCGAGCTGTGCCAGGCCTACACCCGGGCCTACAACCGGTGGATCTGTGCGTTCGCCGCCGATTCCCCGCGACTGGTGCCAACGGCGCACATCTCGCTCAGCGACCCGGCCGCAGCGGCAGTCGAGATGGAACGAGCCGTTGGAGAGGGAGCCAAGGGCGCCTACGTCTGCCCGTTCACCCACGACGCCAAGCCGCTTGGGCATCCAGATCATGACGTCGTCTTCGCTGCGGCCCAGGACCTTGGTATCCCGTTTGCGATCCATCCGACCTTTGAGCCCCAGTGGACGAAGGGCGAGCGAATGGGTACGTGGGAGAACGTGAAGCAGCTGCGGCTGCTGGCATCGGTGACCGCGAGCGATGGAGTACGCCAGCAGTTCACAACCCTGTTCGATTACGGCGTCTTCGACAAGTTTCCTCGGCTCAAGGTGCTGGTGCTTGAGTCCGGCGGTGGTTGGATCGGCTACTGGCTCGATCGCATCGACGCCGTCTATGGACACACCTTCATCGGCGACAAGGTGCCGCTCAAGCACAAGCCGAGCGACTACTTCCGAGAGCGCATCTGGATCAGCTGCGACCCTGACGAGCGGACGATCCCGGCGTTGGCCGAACGCTTCGGCGTCGACCGATTCCTGTGGGCGTCGGACTTTCCACACGCCGACCACACACCCGAGTACGTGCACGACCTGAACGAGCTGGTCGCGATGTTCCCCGAACAAGACCAGCGCAAGTTCATCGGCGACAACGCTCGGGCACTCTTTGATCTGCCGGCGGGTCGAGGCAGCGAGCCAACCCGCTGACGTGACCGGCGGCTCAGGTGCCGCCAGTCACCCCCACCGTGTGAACCAGTTCACGTTCGCGGCTGACGAGTCGCGGCATGGTGTTCCCAAGCGGGAAACCGAGTGGGAACAAGGGGAACAGACATGAACACTGGCGGGAATCAAGCAGCAATCAACGCAGACGTCTTCGGCGTCGCCGTCGGCGCACCAGCGGTCGACGGAACCCGGCGACTTCCGGGCCGTGACCAGCTCGCAGCTCGACTGCAGCAATGGTTCGCCGGCCGCAGCAAAGCACGGGCGCTCGCTCAAGCAGAGCGGAGCGAACACGTCGAACTGCATTGGCAGAAGATGCACGACGACTACAGCGAATCGTGGCGCTGGCAAGCAAACGGCTTTTAACTGGCGGCTTCTAACAGGCGGCTTCTCGCTAGCTGACCGATGCGTCGGCGAAGCGACTAGGGGCGTCACTTGCGAGCGGTCCGAGCGAGACCGATTCTTCGTCTGCGTCGACATAGAAGCCGACCAACCCGACGACAGCGCCGAGTCGGTTGCGCACCGGGAACTTTGATGTCCGTATTGCGCGACGCACGCCGTCGGGCGGGGTCTGAAACTCGTAGCGATCAATCGCAGGTTTGCCCGTGCTGACCACGACCAAATCGTCATAGCGATAGCGGAGCGCTTCGTCGATGCGATGGAAGTCGACGTCGCGGAGTTCGACGATCTCAGCCAGGCTCGAGGCGCCCATGCGGCGCCAATAGCGTTCGTTGGTCCAGACCATGCGTCCGTCGACAGCCTTGACGAACGCGGCCACTGGCATGACGTCGAGAAATTGCAGCCCGAGCGATCCGATTGCACTGCCGTCAGCGACGACGTCACCGATGCAGTCGGCGTCGCTGTCGACCGTGAACGACATCGAGGCGTCTCGGTCTGGATCGCTGTCGCCGACAGCAGCGGCCGAGATCGGCGCCGGGCACGGGCCCTGTTCGACGAATCCGTGCGCGGCCATCTCGACGGCCTGTTCGGGATCGACCGCCGCGGAGAACAAGAAACCCTGTCCTCGGTCGCAGCCGACTTCGCGAAGCGCGTGCAGCTGTTCGGCGCGCTCGATGCCTTCGGCCACGACGACCAGGTGCAATGAGTGCGCAAGCTCGATGACCTTCTCGACGATGATTCGGTCGGCAGCGTGGTGCGCGATGTGGTCGACGAAGCCGCGGTCGATCTTGAGTTGGCTCAACGGAAGCCACCGCAAGGTCTCGAGCGATGACCACCCGGTTCCGAAATCGTCGATCGTGAGGCCGACGCCAAGTTCGTTGAGTCGATCCAGCACCCGCGAGTGCGCGGACTCGGGGTTGATGAACTCTCGCTCGGTGATTTCGAACATGAGCTGGCGAGCTGGGATGTTGTGCTCGTCCAACGCTCGTTTGACCCGATCGACAAGATCATCGTCTCGCAGGCTCGCTTCGGCCAGGTTGACCGTGATGGGCAGCGACTGTCCAGCGCTTCGGCACTGCACGGCGAACGCAACGGCGTGTTCGATCATGCGATCGGTGAAGTCTCGGTAGAGCCCAGGATCGGACTCGACCGTCGGAATGAAACGAGCGGGACTGATGAGGTCGCCGGCGCTGTCGCGGCCGCGGGCGAGCCCCTCGAAGCTGCGGACCTGCAGGGTTTGCAAGGAGACGATTGGTTGGAACCACAGCTCGAACGCGTTGCTTTCGAGAAGTGCTCGGATCTCGTGATGCGTCAGGTTTTTGGAAACGTGTGCAGACTCAATATCCATTGAGATCAATGTTTTCCAGCTTGAGAAGCGGGTGTCACGTCGGAGACGGTACGCATTTTTGCACACGTGTGCAACCCGTATGGGATGAGTTATGATTTTGGCGCGATGGCTTCCCGTCCCGTCACGATCGTTGATGTTGCGCGCCACGCTGGCGTGTCCCATTCGACGGTCTCGCGTGTGCTCAACGGGCACCCGCACGTCCGAGCCGACACGAGGCTGCGAGTCGAGCAGGCGGTCGAAGCGTTGGGGTACGTCGCCAACCTGCAGGCCCGCGGCCTGGCCGGCGGCCCGAGCGGAAGCATCGGTCTCGTCGCTCTCGAGGTTTCGACCAGCTACGTCGTCGAGGTCATCCGTGGCGTCGATGAAGAGCTTGCAGCGTCAGGCCTCGACCTGATGCTGTCGACAACCCGTCGTCACGATGTTCGAGAACGTGAACAAGTGTTGCGTCTGTCCCAGGGACTCTGTGACGGGCTCATCGTCCTCATCCCGGCTGCGCCCGATCTGTATCTCGAGGACCTCGCGGCGCGGAACTATCCGATCGCGCTCATCGATCATGGAGCAACACCGTTTGCTAGCTCGGCCACGATGGCGAACCGCTCGAGCACCGAACAGGCCATGGCCCATCTCATCGGCCTTGGGCACCGCCGCATCGGGCACGTGACCGGCAATTTGGCCACCGACGCCGCTCGCAGACGGATGCTGAACTGGCGAGCGATGTTGCAGGCCCACAGTCTCGAGCATGGCGACGATCTGGTTGTCGAGGGCGACTTCCGCCGCGAGTCAGGCCAACGCGGCGCCGCGATCTTGCTCGACCGATCGGCCCCTCCCACCGCGATCCTTGCGGGCAGCGACTTCATGGCGGTCGGAGTGCTTGACGAGGTCCGCAAACGAGGTCTTCGCTGCCCGGACGACCTCTCGGTCATGGGCTTCGATGACGTTGCCGAAGCCACCGTGATGACGCCCCAGCTCACGACGATTCGCCAACCGATGCAGGCACTTGGACGCCAGGCTGTCCGCCTGCTCATGGATCGGCTGCGCAATCCCGATGCGCCCACCGTGCATGTGGAGCTCGCGACCGAATTGGTCGTGCGTGAGTCGACAGCCCCACCGGCTCACTGACCACCGGCCACGCACGACGCACTAAAACTGCTGGGGTGTCGCCCTACCTCTTCTCTGGCCTCAAGGTGATCGACTGCGCGACGGTCATTGCGGCACCCGCTGCGGCGATGATCTTGGCCGACTTCGGGGCCGACGTCATCAAGATCGAACAACCGGGCGACGGCGACATGCTTCGCATCTTGTCCGAGATCGACTCGACCCCATTCGGCGACGGCGATTGGTTCTGGCAGCTCGGCGGACGGAACAAGCGCGGGCTCCAGCTCGACATGAAATCCGATGACGGCCAAGACGTGCTGCATCGCCTGGTCGCCGATGCTGATGTGTTCATCACGAACTATCCGCACCCGGTTCGCGAGACGCTCGGGCTGACCTACGAAACGCTTCGTGCCCTCAACCCGCGGCTGATCTATGCGTCACTGACCGCCTATGGCGAGCAGGGCGCCGAGCGCGACCGCAAGGGCTTTGATCAACTTGCGTATTGGGCGCGGTCTGGCTTGATGGATCTGATGCGCGAGCCAGGCACGATGCCGACGCAGGGGTTGCCCGGCATGGGCGATCATCCGACGTCGGTCGCCTTGTACGCCAGCATCGTGACGGCGCTGCTGCATCGTGAACGCACCGGTGAGGGCGGCATGGCCCACACCTCGCTTCTCGCGAACGGCGTCTGGTCAGCGGCCGGAATCTTGCAAGGGGCGATGGCCGGTGCCGACATGGGCGCCTATCGAGAAGCGAACCGGGTCTACAACCCGATGCTTCGTCCCTACGTGACGAGCGACGATCGTTGGTTGCAGTTCAACATGATCCGAACCGAGGACGTGTTGTCGACCCTGTTCATTGCGCTCGATGCGGCGCACCTGCTCGCCGATCCCCGGTTCCCCGACTTGGAGACGATGTTCGGTCCGGCTCGAGCTGAGCTAGGTGCCGAGTTGGCGGCGATCATTGCCACGCGGACGGCGAGCGAGTGGATGCCGATCTTCGAGGCCGCCCAGGTGCCGGTCAACCTGGTGGGTCGCATCGAGGAAGCTGCCGTCGACACCCAGGTCCAGGCCAACGACATCGCCGTGCAACCTGACGAGCCTGCAGGCATGCCGGACTGGGTGATTAATCACCCCGTCAAAGCGACGAGCGTTGACCAGGTCGGACCTCGCCGGGCGCCTGAGCTGGGTGAGCATGCCGACGAGATTCTGGCAGAGCTTGGCTATGGCGCCGTCGAGATCGCGGCGATGCGCGGGCGCGGCGCCATCTCGTAGTTGTCGCAGCTTGTCCCCCGTCCGGGGGTGGTGGTGCGTGTAACTCGGCGATGGGCCCGTTGCCTGTCGACGAAAGGACATCATGCGCCGCGTTCTCTTCCTCACGCTGGTGGCGTTGCTCTCGCTGCTCGCCGCAACGACGATCTCTCAAGCTCGCACCTCCGACGCCCAAACTGCCAGGGTCGCACAGGCGGTTGCGGCTGACACCGAAGGGATTGGGCCTCAAGATGTTTGGATCGTCATCGTCGACGGCGAGCTGACCAGCTACCACGACGACCAAGCAGCGGCTGACGCAGCTGCGACCGCGGTCAAGGCTGCCAAGCCTGAGGCAATCGTTGCCTACACCGAACAGGCGGTCTGGTTCATTGACGCTCCGACTCCCCCGCCGCCGACAGCGACACCATCTCCGACCACTGTCTCGCCAACACCGGTTCCTCCGACGGCGACCGCTGTCCCGCCGACACCTGTCCCACCGACACCTGTCCCACCAACTCCAGTTCCTCCACCGATCGCCGAGACCGGATTGGTATGGGGTTATGACGAGAGCCGTCCGGCCAGCGATTGGGTGCGTCCAGACTTCTACGCACCGATGACCGACCCCGCATACGGCACGACGATCACCCGGGTGACGAACGCAGACGGGACCCGCTTCGATCGCAACACCTACAGCCGCCGCCAGGCCGAGAACTTCGACGGAACGCTCTTCATGACGTACCACGGCTCGGCGCTGTATCACGTGTACCAGCTCGCCGACGGCGGCCTGGTTCGAGCGCTCGACATGTCGCCCAACGCGGAGCCTCAGTGGCACCCGACGGACCCGAACCTGGCGCGCTACCTGGGCGGAACGAACTCGTACACCGGCGAGCTACGCCTGTTCGAGGTCGATGTGCGCACCGGCGCCGTCCAGGTGATCGCGGATCTGACCGAGCGTCTGCAGCAAGCGCTGCCGGGTGCCCTCTACCTGGCGGACCGCGCCGAGGGTTCGCCGAGCGCCGACGGCAATCGGTACGCCTGGCTCGTCTACGACCAGTTCGAAGACATCATCGGTTTGGCGACCTATGACCTGGCAACCGACGAGATTCTCGGCGTGCTGTCGGCCGACGAGCTCCCTGATGCCGGTTTCCTCGATGCGGTGTCGATGTCCCCAACGGGCAGCTATGTGATCACCCAGCACTATGACGGCACGTTCGTCTACGACGCCGACCTCGGCAACGAGCGGCTCATCTTCGGCGATGCGAGCCACAGCGACATTGCGCTCGGGGCCGATGGCCGCGATGTGTACGTGTACCAGGACTTCACCGCGACATCGGATGGCGGCTGGCTGATCGCCGTCGACCTCGACACGCTCGAACGGACACGGATCTTCGACCTGTACCAGGGCGCGAACACGTCGATCCACATTTCAGGCAAGGGCTACAACAAGCCGGGTTGGGTGATTGCCAGCACCTATAGCTGCAAGGTCGACTTCGCCTGGTCGTGCACCAAGGTCATGGCGGTCGAGTTGGCACCGAACGGTCGGGTGTTGAATTTGGCGCACACCTACAACTGCGGCGACAGCTACTGGACCGAGACCCATGCCGTCGTGAATCGTGACTTCACCCGGGTCTATTTCAATACCGATAGCGGTTCGTGTGGGATCGATGCCGAGGTGATGGTCATCGACGTCCCCGGCTTCTCCTAAACCCTCAGGCGGACTCGGAGATCGGGAGCGTGGGCGTCGCAGGCACGGCAGATGGGCAAGACTTCTGCCGTGACGCCACGCTTCCCGGACGGAGTCTTCGCATCCCCTGTCCCCCGTGGCCTGGGGTTCGTGCGTGTTACGTGTCGTGGCGTCAGATGCATCAACACTTCGGGTCGAGGCGCTGCCGCGCCGAGCGGCTGACGTGGCGACCGAGTCCTTTGACGCCTACTACCGGCGTGACTATCGATCGCTGGTCGGGCTTGCGTTCGTGCTGACCGGGTCCCATGGCGTCGCCGAGGACCTTGCCCAAGATGCGTTGACCGAGGCGCACAAGCGATGGAGCAAGGTCGGCGGTTACGACAATCCGGGTGCGTGGGTACGTCACGTGATGGTGAACAAGAGCACGAGTCGGTTTCGGCGGCTTCGCAGCGAGGCCAAGAGCATGACCCGTCTGCGGGCTCGCCCCACCGAAGTCATCGAGCCCACCGAGCGTTCGGCCGAGGTGTGGACGGCCGTGCGTTCGCTGCCGACGCGTCAGGCTCAAGCGATCGCTCTGTTCTATTGGGAAGACCTGTCGGTTGCAGAGATCGGTGAGATTTTGGGCACGAGCACCGAGACGGCCAAGACCCACTTGAAGCGTGGACGGGCGGCGCTCGCGCAGTCGCTCGAGAGCTTCCGAGGGGAGGCATCGTGAACATTGACGACGCGCTGCGCCAAGCCAGCAACGAGCTGCGCAGCCAGGTCGACGACGTTCCGGTCGGCGACTTCGAACCGAACCGTTCTGCAGCTCCGCTTGGCGCCGCCGTGCTCGTGCTGATCGTGGCATTGATCGCGGTGGCAGGCTGGCGGGCGACGTCGCAAGAGGAGCCCGTCGATGTCGTGACCCGGCCCGAGGTTCCGACCGCTGTTGTCGAGCCCTCGCCCGCTCCAGCTGAGCCCGCTCCAGAACCCGATCAGGCCGAGACCCCCGACGCTTCGATTCCGCTGGCACCGCAGGTTGGCCAGTTGACGGCCGCTTCGTCTGGTGAGTTCTTCGTGCTCAGCCCGGGTGTGTCGGCCTGGAACCGCGACGAGTCCCTGCTGCTGGCGTACCGGACCGGCACTGGCGGGCCTGGTCACGTCGTGTTCGACACGGCGACGGGCGAGATGGTCGCGACCGTGCCGTTGGACCCGCCCGACATCGAGCAGGTGTACTGGCATCCGCTCATCGACGAGACGGTCATTGCGTTCGTCGGCGCGGATCTTGTCGCCTTCGATGTGCGAGGCGGCACGACCGAGGTCCTGCACTCCTTCGACGGATGCGAGTCGGTCGACGCCGGCTACCCGAGCCCGCCGTCGATAACCGGCGTGCTCGTCGGCTTCTGCGAGGGCGTCGGTTCACAGGCTGTGCGCTTCGACCTGGCCAGCGGCGAAGAGGACCGCTTCTCGATCGACGACGATGCCGATGCGATCCAGGTGAGCCCGAGCGGAACCTACGTGCTGACCATCGCGCCCGACGGCCTGGTGCAGGTGCGAGATGTCGGCGTCAGCGGCGACGGCGTCAGCTTCGAGCTGGGCGGCGCCGTGCTGACGATGATCACCACCGAACTGGGAGACAACGCGGTCGTGGCCCACTTCGACGGCGACTCGATCGGCTCCGTGGTCCTCGTGCCGCTCGACGGTTCACCGGCGAGCGTGGTCGTCGGACCCGAGCGAGGCGACGAGTATCCGCCGTCGGGTACCCAGATCTCAGCCATGGGCGATCGCGTGGCGTTCTCGACCGCCGGACCGGTCGCCGACGAGCTCGGAGGGCGGATCGTTTCCGTCACCGGGTTTGTCGATGCTGCCGATGCCGCCACCATCGTGCAAACGCTTCCGCACGGCAGCGAGGGTCTGCACGACTACTGGTCCCGGGCCTTCGTCTCGCTCAGCCCAACCGGTCGCTGGATCGCCTATGCCTCGGATCAGGGCAGTGACCGAGTGGACCTGTTCGTGACGGGCTTCGATGCATAGCGAGCACAGTGCGAGACTGAACGCCCGCAGCCGCAAACAAGGACCGATGCCATGACCGATGAAATGCCAACCACGGGATCAGCGTCGGTGCGCGTCGATGCCTCACCCGCCGAGGTCTACGCCTACCTGACGAACCTCGATCTGCTGCCAGGGCTGAGCCCTGAAAACGTGCGCTGTGAGCTGCTCGACGACGCGACCGAACTTGGCGTTGGCGTGAAGTTCCGTGGCCACAACAAGTCCGGTGACTACGAGTGGCATGCCGATTGCGAAGTCACGGTGCTCGACCAAGACCGAGAGTTCGCCTACATCGTTCCGCCGAACTTCGAGCACGCAACGACATGGCGCTACACGATCGAAGCCGACGGCTCGGGTTCGACGGTGACGGAGCACTTCGACGCTCCGCTCTTGGCGCTTCCCGAGATCTACCCCGGCAAGATCGAAGGTCGTTGCGACAACCTCATCCAGGCCTGGGGCACCACGATGGCCAACCTCAAGGCCGCCATCGAGAGCGAGTAACTCCGCCCCCACGCTCGCCGTGTGGCCGAGGTCACACCACGGCCGTGAGCCAGGGCACAGTTCACCTCGGCGGGGTCATTCACACTCAAAGCACCCGCAAGCGACCCACGCATCTGAGGTGCCATGAGCTTCTTGACCAA
>CALDGN010000304.1 GCA_937942965.1 uncultured Acidimicrobiales bacterium
ATAGGCGTGGCGCTTGCGAGACCAAGCCGGCGAATCGCTGCCGTCCCCGGGCGCCCAATCATCGGGGCGGCCAGAAGGGGCGCGCCCGGAGAGCCGTCGCTCCAACTCCTTCCAAGGCACCGGTGGGTTGCGCCAAGCCATCCCACGAACATACGTTCGACTTCAGGAGTTGGCAACCGTCAAGACGGCGAGTCGTCTGTCTCCTTCTCGATCTCATCGAGCAGGGACTCAAGGTACGGAAGCGCCCGGAGGTCCTTCGGACGGTCCGCCGCACGTTTCGAGTCGATAACGGCCCGAAGGCCAGCTACCCGAATCGTGACGCCTGAGCTCAGCTGCATATCCACGGCGTCTTCATTCCAACCAGCAAAACCGATTCGCGGGCCAGCCGGTTCGAATGTCAGATCGAGATCACCGGCATCAGTCTCGAGATTGAGCATCAATGGCATTGCGAGAAGGAAACCAGCGTCGATCGTTGTCTCGACAGGACCGCCAGCCGTGCGCAACTTGGCACCGAGTCGGTTGAGTGCGTCGGCAAGCCGCCCAAGGTTCTCAGCTGAGCGATCGGGCACTACATCGACGTCGACCGTCGGAAGTGGGGAGCCATGCATCACCGCAGCTAGACCGCCAATCAACACGAACTGGACGCCCTCATCGACCAGGACCGAGAAGAGTCGCTCCGGGTCGAACACGTCAGCTCACCTGTCGAGCACCAGCGCGCAACTGGTCCATCATGCGGACTTCATGAACCATCCGTTCAAGACGTTCAGCGGGGGCTAGTCCACGCCGCAGCCGAATGTCACCAACATCAACACCTCGATGATCGTGAAGCGCTTCGCTCGACATGACCCCAGTCTACGACGAAGCTACGACAGCGTGCCTGCACGCACTTCAACAAGAAATCGAGTTGCGCAACCGGCGGCATTAGGGGCACACGCAATCGGGCGCAACAACTAAAACTGCAGTGATGTATGACCCGGTCAAGGACGGCGTCGCCAAGACGGTCGACGGCGTTGTCTATATCGAGGCAGCCCCACCCGAACGGCTCTCGCAACTCGTGCACTGCTTCTGGGAGCTGCGCACCGAGCGGGTGCTAGACGACGGCTTCGTGCTGCATGCGTTGCCCGATGCATGCGTGAACCTGCTGTTCAACCAGATCGACACTGCGATCGCCGGGGTCACTGCGCTGCAGACGACATACCTCGAGCTGCACCTCGGCACGCAGTTTCACTACACAGGCATCCAGCTCTATCCCGGCGTCTGGCAGGGCGGGCCCGACGCCGTGGTCGACCACTACGTGGGTGAGCCCTACGACGGGGACCTCGGGCTCGTCGAGATCAGCGAACGATGCGCACTGTTGGACTTCGATGCGAAGACGCCAATCTTCAGCGAGTTCGTTGACCGATTGGCCGACGACGGCGTCATCGAACCCAACCCGGTGACGAGCCGCATCCTGGCGGCGCTCGACGACATCAACTCGGTGGCTGACATGGCCGCAGCGGCGGCGCTCTCCCCTCGGCAACTGCAACGCACCCTCAAGGCGACCACCGGTTTCTCGCCCCACGACTTCCTCAAGGTCCTGCGGCTCCAGCAGAGCTTCCGCAAGGACTACCAGCTGGCCTTCGCCGACCAGTCGCACTACACCCACTCGTTCCGCCAAGCGACCGGCTACACCCCCGGTCGATTCCAGAAGACCTTTGATGTCTGATATCTACAATCCCTGACCGCTCAATTTCCATACCTTCGCCTTGTACCCACTTCCCCGCCTCGCCGGGGAACTCCCCCAGAGAAGGAACAAGGCAATGCGCAAAGTTGGATGGTTCGATATCTACGTCGATGACATGGATCGGGCCCAGACGTTCTACGAGACCGTGCTCCAAACCGAGCTGGCGCCGATGGACGACCCAAGCGATGACACCGTCATCATGCGGACCTTCGTCGACGACTTCGCATCACACGGCGCAGGCGGTGCGTTGGTGAAGCTGGCCCACGCGTCGCCCGGCATCGGCGGCTCGATGGTCTACTTCAGTTGCGACGACTGCGAGGTCGAGCAAAGTCGGGTCGAAGCTGCCGGCGGTCAGATCGCTCGACCGAAGTTCCCGATCGGCGACCACGGCTTCGTGTCACTGGCGATGGACACCGAAGGCAACATGATCGGCTTCCATAGCCAGCGCTGAGCGACCGGCACTGCTGTGCAGCCCGCTACTCGTGGACCGAGGCGATGAGCGGTTCTAGGTAGCGGGCTCGCACCGCGAGCACCTGGCGGATCTCCATCTCGAGCGACGCATAGAACTGCTCTCGATACAGCTCATCGCTGATCTGGCTCACGGCGAACTGCAGTGCCGAGATCGCGGCAATGAAACCGGACACGGCGAACAGCTCCCAGGTGACGACAATGTCGCTTCCGAACAGAGGGAACTCGGCCAGTGGATCGAAGTCGCTGCCGGTGAACTCGGTCCACTGCAGGATCGTTTCTTCGCGGACCGTGAGCAGACCGAAACCGACGAAGAAGCCGCCGATGACTGCAGCGACGAGCAGCATCTGCACGACCTGGGCGATCGTCATAAGCAATGTGAAGTTGCGGACCTCGCCGGGATCGAGCGGGACCAGTTCCGGTCCGCCAGCGGGGCACGCACGAGGCGGGATCGGCGCATCGGTCGCCGCGCAGATCTCGTCGACTTCTTGCCAGCTCGAGAAGCGGTGCAGGTTGGCGACCTCGGTCGGCGAGCGCAACACGATGAACAACAAGGCCGGAGTCAGGACCAACGCAATCGTGAGTGCATAGAACGCCGGGGTCAGGTCGTGGGCGACTTGCCACATCTCGGCGTTCAGAAACAGGAACGTGGCGAAGAGCAGTAGCAGCGGCAGCGACCGGGCCAGCAGCACGACGATGCCTCGGAGCTGCACGACGACCTCGCGCAGCCCCCAGCGGAACATCGGCACGATGCCGTAGGTCGTCAGCACGTAGCCAGCAGCGAGCAAGAACGCGTTGAACAGCAGTAGTTGCCACCAGAGACGACCGGCGTTCTCGGCGAAGATGAGGGCGATCAGCGGCGCCCCGAGCAGGAATGCGCCGATCTCGATGATGCCGATGTCATCGGGCAGCGCCAGCAGGCGCCGGCCACGCAGCCGGTTCACGCCGAGCGCCACTCCCGTGAGGATCGCGAACGCGCCCAGCGCCACCAGGAACTGCTTCCATCCCGAGAACCGGTCGCCGAAACCGGCCAAGCCGCCGAGCAAGAACGTCAGCACCAAGAACGGCACCATGCGAGTAAGGACGTCTTCGCTCGCGTTGTAGTGGAAGATCGCTTGCGGCACACCACGGTGCACAAACCACCGTTCGACCGCGTCGAGATTGAGCTCTTCCTCCTCCACGACCGGCCACTCTAGGCAGCTCAGCCGGCCGACGAGATGAAGGTGCTGACGTCGACCCGGACGCTCGAGAACGGATACGGGAAGTCGTCGGGAAGATCGATCAAGGCGGTGGGAGCGTTGATGAGCTGCTGGTTGACATTGTTGGCCTGCGAGAACAACAGCGCCGGCAGGTCGACCTGGTCGATGCTCGACAGATCCGGAATCGCCATATCGAATGTCTGGGTCCGTTGCGGACGGACCGAGTAGTCGACATAGGTGTGCTCGACCCAGGCCACTTCGCCAAACTCATCGAGGAAGCTAAACAGCACGATTGGAATCGTCGCCTCTTGCACGCCGTCGTTGCGGAGCTCCCCCTCGATAATCCACTCGCCATCGTCGTTCTGGCCGACGCCAATCTGGTTGACCTGCAGGCCGCGGTAAAGACCGGCATCGGTCACGACGGCTTGGGCGTAGACCTCGAACGAGACGATCTCTTCATCGAGCTGGATCGGGTGGAAGTCGAGCGGATCGAAATCGAGCGAAACGCCAGCAGCGACCTCTTCGAATTCGATCCGGAACGGCGTCGACTCTCTCGGATTCAGTGAGTGCAAGATCTGTTCAGTGGCGTTGTAGCGAACGATCTGCTCGCCCTCGGCGTCGCGCAGGATCGCATAGACCGTCATGTCCGCCGGGTCGACATCGACGTTGATGACCTCGCCCACGACAACCGGCCGGCCCTCGAACTCGACCAGGCGCGCGGACGTCAGGTGTAGGTCGGGGCGATCCTGTTTGTCGGTGCGATCCGGGTTTGCCTCGCGCACTCGAGTACGGCCGGCTTGTTCGTAGTCGACGCCAGCGACGCGGGACAGCTGCTGTGGCGGCACGTAGAGATCGGGCTCATCGGGCACGACATACCACTCGCCGTCACGCTCGATCATGTCGACGTCTTCGACGATCGGATACCAGTCGATCGAGGTGATGTAGGTCAGGTCAGCTCGGACCGTGGCGCGACCGTCATCGGTCGTCGACACTGTCTCGACTTCCATGCGATCGAGCTTGGCGTACGACGCGAGCAGGCCGCCGTTGACCGACAGCTGGAGCCGCCAGAGTTCGTAGTCGGGGCGAGTCCGAGGATCGAGGCGGTCGTACGCGCTCTCGAATCGACGGAAGTCGAGATCATCGAAGTAGCCCTCGGCGGTCCGCTCAGGCGACGGCACGTAGGCGTCACTGGTGATCAGCCGGGCAGGCCACCACAGCACCAGGCACATCATGACCACAACTCGGATGACCTTGGTCCGACGCTTGACCTTGCGATTGGCGAAGCCTCGGATCACCGAGATCGCACGCGACGAGATCGAATCGGCCTTTGGTTGCAGATGCGAGGCCGGAAGCTCGCGGAGCGCGTCTTCGCTCTTGTGCAGCACTGCGTCGAGCGACTTGAGCGGACCGAGCACAAGCCGGGTCTGCTGGCGCTCCATGTCGAGCTCTTCGTCCTTGCGAGTGCCCGGACGTCCAAAGAAGGTCCAGGTCAACACGACGAGTGCGGAGAGCATCGCTGCCGGCGGGATCGTGCCCCACATGATGCGCTGCCAGGCGGCGACCTCTCGCGAGGGCAGCTCGTTCGGTAGCGGCGGGATGTCGGCCCGCTCCCAGACCTCGATGCCGTTCTCGAGCAGACCGAGCGACTTCCAGCCGGCGAAGTGCAGCAACGGGTCATAGAACGCATCGTTCGAGAAGACGTACTTGAGGTTGTACTTCTCGGGGACCTCGACGAACTGTTGCAGCGAACCGAGTCCGCTGATGCCGCGGTACTTCGCCCCTTCGAGCCGTTCGACCGAGGTGCTCGTCAGTTCTGGCAGTCGCCGGGCCGAGTGGTAGTTGCCGTCGACTTGGGTCGCCAGCGTCTGGGCTGAGAGCCAGGCGACTTGGTCACCAAAGCCGAGGGTGAGGAACCGCCAACGATCGTGATCGTCCTTCTCCAGGAAGGCAACGATCGGATCCGGGTCGATCGACTGGGGCTGGAACTTGCGGTACTGCGACAAGGTCGCCGAGAACAGGGTGAACGAGATGAACGCGATCAGCAGCGTTGTCTGCGCGGTGCGCAGCAGCGCCCGCCCGCCGGTGCGACGCAGCCAGTTGGCGACCGAACCGTCTTCGAGGCTCAGCACGAACATGCCGGCGAGCGGCATGATTTGGATCGCCGCCCACGTCGTGAATCGGTCGAGCGTCAGAATCCAGAACGCGCCGCCGAGCACGGCCTCCGAGATCGGTGTGGTGCCGCCCGTGCCCAGCACGAAGAGCGTGAAGATCGATGCAGCCAGCGGCCACTTCTTATCGAGGACCGCCCGCACCATCGCGTACGGGATCAAGAAGAAGTTGAAGCCCCACGGAATCACGAAGAACATCAAGCCGAGGTTCTTGTCCTCTAAGAAGTTGGACCGGCTGCCGTGCGGAATCGAAACCTGGTTGATCGGGTCCGTCGCCGACGAAATCCAGTACGGCAACACGACGCCGAGCAGCGCCATCAGAATGAACGGGCCGAGAATGCAGGCCCGCAATGCGGCCGGGGCCATGCGACGGAAGCGCCGGATCATGAGCGGCTTGAACGTCGACCGGTTGATCGGCGGTTCGCCCGTCAGCGTTTCGTCTGCCCGAGGCTCACGCGACTTCTCGAGCAGCGCATGCACGAGCACGGGGCCAAGAAAGAACACCGACCCGAAGAGCGTCGTCACATGGTGACCAGCGGTACACGCGGCCATCGTGATGATCCCGCAGATGAGATCAACGGGCCTTCCGTGGGTCACCCATTTTCTGATGAACGGGATGGCGTTGAGCAGGAAGGCTGCAGCGAAGGTCGTTGGTAGCTGGCCGTAGAGATGGACAGTCTGGGCGATGGTCGACGAAACCATGAGCAGCAGGGCACCCGTGGCAGCTGCCTTCTGGTTCACCCAACACAGGCCGAACCGGTACATGCCGGTTGCGAGCAGCAGCAGGATAAAGAGCTGGACGAACGCGAACGCCGAATCCAGGCCGACGAGCTTCGACACGGCCGCCATGGCCTGATGGGTGCCGGGCGGATAGCTGACCGTCGTGAAGCCCGTGTACCAACGGGTATCCCACGTCGAGAACCAATCACGCTCGTAGTGGTCGGCGAGGAAGATGTGGACGTAGGCGTCGTAGGTGTTGCGGTACGTGCCGAACAGCAGCAGTCCGCCGTGGAACACCGCCGTGACGATGTAGGCCCAGCGCAAGCGAGGCGGCACTTCGGGCCACTGCTTCGGCGCGCCGCGACGTCGCAGCCAACTCTTCCACCGAGGCATCGGCTGGGCCCCAACGCGGTGTTCCGACGTCGGAGCCGGAATCGGAGCCACGGCAGTGGCAGTCAGTGACTCAGCGAGAGGCTCAGCGGCCGGTACGGGGTCGCCAACGATCGCTCCTCCGGCACCGGTCACACCGGCGCCGCCAGAGACTGTCGGCGCTGTCACTCCTCTCCTTCGGCCCCGACGGCACCAACGTGAGCCATCGGAATCATCGTGACCGGCGTCACAACTCAAGCCAGCCTGAGTCATCAGGCTCACAAACGCGGCCGCTCCGCCGACGGATCTGTTGTGACTCGTGCTCCCCAGCGCCGCCGCGCTCGACCCGAGATCGTGAACACGATCCTCGGTGTCGTTCCCGCGCGCCTGCGGAGCCGACGGGCACTGCTCCTTGCCCCTCTTGTGCTCATCGCACTCTTCGGCGTGACCCGTCTACGCGGAGGCGATCCGCCACCGCCGGAACCATTCGTCGCCATTTCAGCCAACGAACTCTCCATCGTCGCCCCAAGAGCGCTCGGTGTCGGCGAGGACTTCGAAGTCACCGTTCGCGGCGAACTCGATGACGGAGCCCCGATCACGCTGCTCGTTGAAACCGGCTATGCCCACCAACGCCTCGACGCTGCGATCGATGACGGGGCCGCCGTGTTCGATGTCGAGGCCGCCGACGGCCCAGCCGCGGGCGTCGTCACGTTGACCGCACTTTCGGGCACCCAGACCGGCCACTCGACCATCGAGCTCATCCCCGGAACTGCCGTCGACCCGCTCGATCTCTTCCTCGGGCCGCGGACCATCGAAGCGACCAACGAGACCGCAACGATGATCGTCGTCATCGCCGAAGACGAGTTCGGTAACCCCGTCGTCGATGGCACCGAAGTCGACGTGCGTATCACTCGACCCGACCTTGAGCCCGAAGCCTTCACGATCGAAACCGACGGCCTGCTCGCGTGGTCCCGCATCATCAGCGGAACGCTTGCCGGTCGCAGCAAGGTCGCCGTCGCCGTCGACGACGGACGAGGCAAGGAACTCGACTTCCTCGAAGTCGCTGGCAGCCCGGACCCGTTCCTCGTCGAACTCGCCGACCCACCGGTTCCCGCAGATGGCCGATCCCTCGTGCGACTCCGGACCACCGACCTCATCGACCGTTTCGGCAACGTGCTCCCCGACGGCGTCAACGTGTTCGCCGACGTCGCAGGCCCCGGCGGCACCCGCCGGCTCACCTCGCAGGTGATCAAGGGCATCGCCGAGTTCACCCTCGAAGCGCCCAGCCGCCCCGGTACCGAGTCGGTCGTCGTCACCGCATCAGGAACCGTCAGCCCGCCGCTGCTCGTTGCCTTCGGACCGATGGTCACCGGCTTCGATGTCGCCGCGAACCCAGACATCGACGGCATCCGCCTGTCGGTCGGTCCTGTGGTCAGCACGCTCGGCGCCTACGTTCCCGACGGAACGCCCGTCATCGTGACCACCGACCAGGGCGTCACGCAATATCCGACCTTCAACGGCGAAGCCGACGTGATCATCGCCGCCACGAGCGAACCAATCACGGTCGACGTGCTCGGCTTCGAACGCACGCTCCAAGTCGGTGGATCATGAGCACCGACGTCTCGCCCCCGTCGCGCCGCTTCGGTCGCTCGCAGATCAAGCTGCTGCTACGCGTCGGCCTCATGGGCGTCATCGGCATCCTTGGCATCGTCGCCGTCAGCTTCCTGAGCCGGGCGATGGCCGACATCACTCGCTCCGAAGAGACCGCCGCGATCTTCAACGTCTCGGCCGAGCTTCACCACGATCTCGTCGAGGCCGTCGAATGGCGCGCTGACCCGCCCGGGCTTCCAAAGGAACTCGCACCACTCGATCGCGAAGCCATCACCGAGACCTGGCTGCGGGCGTGGACCCAATTCTTGATCCTGTCCGACGGAAGCGGACCGGTCGGCAGCTCGGTCGACGGCGACCCCACCGACGGGATCATCGAATACTTCGGCGGAGCCGCCGAGAACGCAATGCTCGCCTCGAGCACCGACTGGCTCGAACTGCCGATCCACCAGATCGGCCACGACCTCCAGCTGAACTTCTACAGCGACGACGGCTCGGTCGTCTCGGTCAGCTCCGAAGCCAGCCGATTCCTCCGAGGCCAACCGGTCGCGGGCGGCATCGAGTGGTACGACACGGTCGAGACCTACGACGCCGTCTTCGTCCTGCGAGAAGGCAACTGGCGCGTGCACCACTGGGTCCGCCGCTCGTCCGAGGGCTCATGGGCCACCCA
This sequence comes from uncultured Acidimicrobiales bacterium, assembly GCA_937942965.1. Taxonomy (GTDB): domain Bacteria; phylum Actinomycetota; class Acidimicrobiia; order Acidimicrobiales; family UBA10347; genus UBA10347. Next base: position 8,926 of record CALDGN010000304.1, read on the forward strand.
GGTCGACAACCTGACCGTTCGTCCGCTCGAGGTCGACGAGATCCGATCGGTCACGTGGGCCCCGACCAGCCAAACGCCCGAAGACTTCTGGGCCAACCCCGACCTGGTGCGGGCCGAACGCGAGATTGCGATCATCGACGATCTCGGCTTCAACACCGTGCGGATCGAATTGCCGTTCGAGCTGCTCGGCGGGCGCGACGTCGAAACCTCCGACCTGTTCCCCGCCGCGGCACTGATGGACATCGCGGACGAGAACGACCTCAATGTCATCGTCAGTTTGCTGGCCGACCGGACCGAACATCAGCCCCTCCACTGGGACGCCGACGACGACCACCTGCTCGCGGTCATGGACACGCTTGGCGACCACCCTGCTCTCGTCTTGTGGGAACTCGGCTCTGAGCCTGACACCCATATCGGGATCGAGCGTGTCGAGCCACAGATGCTCGACGCGTGGCTCACTCACGTCGGTCGGACCGTGCGAGACGCCGACCGTGATACCCCGATCACCATCGGCTGGTCCTCGCCCCGAGCTGCAGCCGAGGCCCCACCGATCGCCGACGTCGTGTCGTTCACCTGGACCGGCGACGTCGCCGGACTCGACGCCGCCCTCCCCTACGTCGTCGACGTCGCAGACGGTCGCCCGATCCTCATTTCGGACTCGTCGCACCACACCCACGTGGGTGTCCTGCCCGGCGGCCAGACTGAAACCGAACAGGCCCGCTTCTACGCCGACATGTTGTTGGCCGTCGACGACTACGGCCTCCAAGGTTTCAACGTGTCGAGTCTTCGTGACTACGACGTCGAAGCCGTCGCGACGTGGGCCCAAGCCGAGGCCGAACGCATCGACGCCGAAGAAAAGGCCCGCATCGCCGAACAAGAGCTGCGGTTCCCTCCCCCGCCGACCCCAGAACCCAAAGAAGCCGGCCCCGAGGTCCACGAAGCCCCCATCGTCGCCGAGGTCACCTGGCCAGTCGGTGCCGAGGCTGCGACCGGTCTCATCCGGGTCGACGGTTCGCCCAAGCCAGCTGCGGCCGTGTTCGCTCCCGACGCCGACCTCGAGGCTGTCCCGTCGCCCTCACTCATCGAGACCATCCGGAAGCCGTTCAACCTGATCCTGCTGTTCCTCGTCGGCGCAGCGATCGGCGGCTGGCTGTTCCTGGTCCTGTGGGCTCGCAACATCATTCGGTTCCCCAAGCTCGGCGTCTTCGCCCGGATCCGCTCGATCGTCGAGTCGATCCCGGGCCTTCGTGCCGTACTCATCCCGTTCGACGCAATCAAGCGCATCGTGCGCCGGATCCCGATCTTGGGAAGCTTCTTCCCTCAAAACCCTGGCGATTTCGCCGATGACAAAGACGCGCAACAGCGTCAACGACGCCCCAGAAAGAAGGTCAGTGTGACTGCACCGATCGAACAGCAACCGGTGACGACACCCGCCGTCGCAGCAACAACACCTGCACCCGCTCAGGTCGACGCGCCCAAGGAGGGCATGCTCCGACGCGTGGTCAGCTGGCTCAATGCGCCGGTGCTCCCTGACGAGGACGAAGCCACCGAGGTGGCTGCCGTCGCGGCCGAAGGCGTCGTTCCTGCCAGCGAGCCCGCCGCCATGGTGGCCGCCGTGGCCCAACCAGTAGTCGCCCAACCAGTAGTCGCCGAACCAGTCGTGACACAGGCAGCTGTGGCCCAGCCTGTCATCGCCCAGCCAGTTGTGGCTGAAGCGGTGGTTGCCCAGCCCGCTGTCGCCCAACCAGTCGTGACACAGGCAGCTGTGGCCCAGCCCGCCCAGCCCGTGGTTGCCCAGCCGGTGGTTGCCCAACCAGTTATGGCTCAACCCGTTGTCCCAGAACCTGTCGTGCCTGCCCAACCAGTGGCAGCACAACCGGCCGCAGTCCAGCCTGCTCAGCCCGTGATTGCCCAGCCCGCTCAACCGGTGGTCTCGACGGACCCAGCAACGGCCGAAGCCTTCAACGCGGTGAACCAGCTCGACCAGCTCGTCGCCCAACAACAGGCCCAGTTCGCCGCGTGGCTAGCCCTCCAGCAACAGGCAGCCGCAGCAGCCACTCCCCCTGCAGCAGCAGCTGCCGAACCAGTTGCTGTCGAGCCGGTTGCGACAGAACCAGCACCAGCCGAGTCAACACCCGCCGAACCAGTACCCGTTGAAACGGCACCTGTTGAAACAGCAGAGAACGACAGCATGGACAGCGAGAGTGCTGCCCCGACCGCTTCGCTCGCCGATGCCCTGCCGAGCTGGCCCAGCGACGACATGCTCTACAGCGACGTCCACGACGCGCTCTTCGGAGACGAACCAACCTCGCCGCCGCCAGCGACCGCCATGGCGATGGCCGAAGTCGACCTACAAGCCATCGACTCGATCCTCGACGAGGTCGACGCTCCAACCCTCGACGGGCCGATGCGCTACGCCCCGTTCCTCATGCGAGCCCTCTGCATCGCAGCCCGAACCGTCGACAGCGACGACGTCGATGTGCACGTCGACGTGGCAAGCACCACCGGTGCAACCCGTCGCGTCGAAGACGCCCACGACAAGCGACTCTCCGCCCTGACCCGCGAACTCGCCGATGACCCATCCACGACCAACACCCCAGCAACGGTTGTCGTGCACGTCTCCAGCTCTCAGGGAGGCCACTTGCGAGTCGAGATCGGTGACGGCGCCGTGCCGACCGTTTCGCTCGTCCACCTCCACAAGCGTCCGATCGCTACCCGCGACCGTCTCGGCTGCACGGCCATCACGACCCACAGCATGGGCCTGCTCTCCGTCGCCGCATCGAGCACGCCGGTTCGAGCTGACGAGTACTTGCAGATGCTCCGCGAGATCCTCGAAACCCGAGACTGGACCACCGAGCTGGACTGAACCAGCAAGCCTGGCCCCGCCAGCGAGCAAGGCGAGGTACCTAGTCGTAACTCGCTTCGACCGTCCAGGCCCCAGCCTGCGACGCCAACAGAAGCGCCCGGCCGTCGTCGAGTACGACTTGCATCCGGGCTGAACGCCGGTGCCGGTCCGCGTGCCACCACCGTTCATCGAGGAGCCACGGACCCGACCATCCCACGACGGGGATCGGGTCCCGCCCTGCCACCGCCAACAGCGCAGGCTCCTGCGCCATGATCCCCCGACCGCCGACCCGGACCGGCTGGTGTGCCGCATCGACGAGCACTGCCGGAAGTGGCGGATCATGGACGACCGCCGGAGCGGGCCGAGGCGTTGCCCCCAACCAGGGCAACCCGGCCCGCTCGCCGGCAACGCCTGCGGTGACATCACCAACCGCATCACCGATCAGCGTGCGGTCAACGGCACCAGCCCGCTCGACCAAGTCGATCGATTCCGCCGGAACGGCCACGACCCTCTCTGCGGGCGAACGGCCACCCTGCACTTCGGGGACGACCACGACGCCGACTCCGGCGAGCCCTTGCACTCGAGCCACCGCCCGAGCCGCTCGTTCCGCCAGCCCGGTCTGCTCACCCCAGAACCCGAGCTGTCGCCCCGCAGCGACCGACAGGTCATCAGGGCGCAACGCCAACCGGGCCAGACCTCCGGTGGGCCGACCACGGACCGGGCCAGACAGCCAGCCGTCGAGCTGCCACCGCATACGGTCCGCGATCGCGCTGGCAGAAAAGGCCTCTTCGGAGCGCCAGAGCCGCACTTGTTCTTCGCCGTGCTCAGTCTCGGCGACAATCCCGACCCGAGCACAGCTGACCCCTCGACCTCGCAAGGTCCGGATGAACTCATCGGCCAGCGTGCGGGCAACAAAGGCCGCTTGATCAACCCGCTGCACCGGCGGATCCAGTTCGATCGCGACTTCGAGATCAGCGGGCGGATCTTCGGGTTGTGGAGGTCGATGGTCGACACCTTGGGCCCACCGATGAGCTCGGGTTCCGACCGCTCCGAACCGGGCCACGACATCGTCAGGCGACAAGCTGGCGAAGTCGCCCAACTGTTGCAGCCCAAGACGGTGCAACACATCGATCAGGTCCTCGAGTTCGGTTCGCAACGGGCCTGGCTCAGCTTCGGCCACAAGCGTCGCGACCGGAAGCGGCGCAAGAAACGCGGCGCTCGCACCAGCTGGGATCACTCGGGCACCATCAGCCTCGGCGATCATTGCGGCCCGCATCGCGGCGAAGCGGCTATCGGCGGTGCCGATGTGCACCGTGGTCCGACCTTCGAGCGCTTGGGCCACGATCGACGCGACCCGGTCGCTCATCGCCTGGTCGCCGCCGAAATAGCGGCTCGGGCCTCGGGTCAGAAACGAACAGACACCGGGCCGATCAATCTCGATCCGAGGCGTGAGATCCTCTAGGCAACGCAGCACCGACTCGAACGCTCGCGCCTCGCCTGCCGGATCTGGCGCCAGGACTTCGACCCCAGGGGCACGCCGCTGCGCCTCGCGACGACGAAGCCCGACCGTGACGCCCACCTGCTGCGCTGCGATCGAAGCGGCAACCACTCGATTGCCGACGACCACGATTGCGAGATCGTCCAAGGTGTGTCCGCAGCCCACCACCGGCCACGCCCGACAGGACACGACCGTGATGCGTTCCGAGGACGTGAGGGCAGCCACGTCGAGCGCCTACCCGTTCGGGCCGCGTTGGATCATGCGGTTGCTCGGCCAGAGGCTTGCCCGGTGCCAGTTTCGGTGGCGGACCGGTCCTCGGCCGCGACGAGATGCTCGATGTCGGACCCCGCATGTCGGACATCTGGAGTTTGGGTGGGTTGAGCCACCGGAGTGCGCAGCGTGCGGACCGCCGCGGCCACCAGCGGCAGAGGCGGAGCCGCAACAACTGCGGCCGTACTGTCACTCTCGACCGAAGCCGGCAGCGCCACATGACGCACCCGTTCGGTTCCGTGCCAACGACGCCCCGCGATCTGGACCCGCAGCACACGCGACGCAAGATGCCCATGCCCGGCCCCAAGGCCCTGCCACACCGGAGCCGCCAGGTCATAACGAAGATCAGCCGCATCGGGCCAAGGCGGCCCACCAGCTCGGACCAGCACCGTGCCTCGTTCACGAACCCGAGCAGTGAGCTGGCGAGCCTGCGAACCCGTGACCCGACGCCGATCCGCCACGATCACCGCATCGAAGCCCTCGATGACTGCCGCCACCAGCTGTGCCCACCCGGCGCCTTGGCCTTGTTCGTGTTCCGGCAGCACGAACTGCACGACGCGCCGCAACGGGATCTCGAAATCGAGACAAGCGCCGAGCCCGAACGAGCGAGGAGCCACGACCGCCAAGAACGAACCCTGACGAACGGCCTCGGCAACGAGGGCCAGGCTGAGCGAGGTCGCCCCGACCCCATGTGCAGCAATGGTGGTTCCTCGTTGCAAGGAACCCCGCGGAACTAACTCATGTAACCCAGCAGCGACGGGCAACGTGCGCTCATGCGCCATCGTCGCCGCAGTCGTGATCCCTGGCCGAACGAGTTCAAGTCGAGCGACCTTGGCGGCCCGATCCTCGACTCGGTCCTTGTCTGGGACCTTGTCTGGAACTTCGACCAGGTGGACCGGGCGCGTCTCATCGCCACCAGGCGATTTGTTGTCCGTGACGCCGAGGTCACCACCTTTGGTAGGGCGTGCACCTGTTTCAGGGCGTGCAGGGGTAATCGATGGCAAAGCTCCGGCCCGCATGTCGACCAGTATCGAACACATGTTCGATGTTCGTCAACTGGAACCTCTCAACGGGCGCGTCAATTGTCGCTGGCCCCTCGGGCAAGGGGCCCTAGCCCGTCGGGCTAGCCCTCGAACGAAGGGACTTCGACGCCGGGTCGATAGAAGGTGAACAGCTCTTCGATCGTCTCACCGAGCGCGCCGTCATCGGCGCCATGCGCCATGTTCACAGTGATCACATTGCTATTGATGTGCACCGTCTCGACACCATGATGAGCAAACAGGCGACGCGCCAACTCGTCGCACGGGCGATCGTATTCAGGACCCGGAGCGCCGGCGTAGCGCTCGTGGCTCATACCCGTGATCGAACGGTTGATCTCGAACCGCACAACACCCGGATTCGAGGACGGCTTCTTGACGACGGTGACCGGCTGACCCATGGCCTCCGATGCTAACGGGTGGCTGACTCCGAAGGACCACTCCACGAAGCGATCCATGCGCCAATCGCCAACCCGAGCGACACCACCATCAGCACGGTGTGCACCACCTTGAAACCCACCGACCAGTCCCCGAGCAAGATCCCCGTTCCCCGGACCAGCCAATAGCTGACCGTCCAGACGATCAAGACCATCAGCGGAACCATCGTCCGGCGGATCATCCCCGCCGCGGCCACCACGGCCAGCACGACAAAGACCACGACCACGCCGATGCGCCACGCTCGCCCTGTCGACGTCAGATCGTCAGCGCCCAACACATTGCGCAAGCGAGACAGCCACAGGAACACCGTCCACGACGTCAGAATCCACGGCATCAACGACAACAAACGAGTCACGCTGCCCCCTCTGCATCGCGTAGTTCTGGCTGGGCTCGTTCTGGCTGGGGCCGCTCGACGAAGTCGCTGGTTTCGAACAGCGGTTCCTGGCGGCGGCGCAACTCGACACCATTCACCGGCAACCCATCCATGAACGCCCACGAGTGCCGGTGCACGACACACGGTCCGACCTCGGCCAATGCAGACCGATGCCGAGGGCACGGATAGCCCTTGTTGTCTTCGAAGAAGTAGCCCGGATGCTCCTGCGCCATCGCCCGCATCATGCGGTCCCGCGTGACCTTGGCAATGATCGACGCCGCCGCAATCGACAAACAGTTCGCATCGCCCTTGACAATCTTGGTCGTCTCACCACCAACGAAATCCCAGTTGCCATCGATCAGCGTGTGATCGACCGGCTGGCCGAGGCCTTCGATGGCTCGTCGAGCTGCAAGCTTTTGCGCCGCCGACATGCCGAGCTCATCGCACTCAGCCTCGCTGGCATGGCCGACCGCCCACGCCTCGCACCACTCCGTCACCCGGTCATACAACGACTCTCGCTCAGCCTCGTTCAACATCTTCGAATCGCGCACCTTGTAGATACGACGATCGCGAGGAATCACAACTGCGCCGACCGTCAACGGGCCCGCCCACGAACCACGACCGACCTCGTCGACGCCAGCCACGCACTCGATGCCCTGATCCCAGCAGGCCTGTTCGTAGCGCCGACCAGGCGACGAGGACTTGAGCGCCTTGCGCAGTTTGGGAACGGACTGGTTCATCGGTGTGCGTGGCTCATCGGTTGTTCATCAGCTCGTGCGAGGCCAGCCTGGATCTGCCAGCAACGTTTCGCCACTCGCCTCGGTCGAATCGAAGTCAGAGTCGATCGACGACGCCGTCACTCGGATCGCGTCGTCATGCTCGACCTGCCACAGCACCGCCGGGCGGGGGCCGTGCCAGCGCACGCCGAACGACACGCTTCCGCCCTCGATCGGCACGCCGAGCACGTCAACAGTACGTCCACGCCACGAAACCGGAAGCGCTGGCAGCAGATCAAGATGTCCAGGGCGATCCGCCAGCAACCGAGACCGAACGCCGAGCATGAGCTGTGCACCGACGGCCGGATCGGCAAGGTCGTCGATCGAGTTCTTTCCGGCCAGCAGTTCGTCGATCTCTGGCAGGGCCGCAACCGTCGGCGTCAACGAGCGGACACGCTCGGCGACATCAGGCTGCTCAATCAGGTCAAGACGATTCGCAAGCGCGCCAAGCGCCCCAGGAAGCCAATCTGGACCAGAGAAACCCTGACGGTTCGAAGCATCGTGCGCGGCTCGAGCGACCGGTCCAATGACACGATCGAGCGCATCGAGCTGCGACGTCGAATCGCTGAGCTGACTCCAACGAGCCAGCGCAGCCAACAACGTCGGGTCATCATCGAGGCGATCCAGATCGGCCAGCAGCCGAGGCACATCGGCGCCGAATCCCGACTCGGCCATCGCCGTCATCACGGCGGGTACGGCGCCGAGTGTGGGCCACGAGGTCAGCAAGCCTCGGGCGGCGACCGAGGTCCGCTCACGGACATCGGACTCGCCGACATCGAAGCGAGCACCAGCGTCGAGGTGCACCTGCCAACCTCGCTCGATGTCATCAATCGTCGGGACCGCGGCTTCGGGCCGGACCGTCTCGCCGAGTTCGATGACGAAACGAAGCGTGGCAGTGTGCGGCA
>CALDGN010000305.1 GCA_937942965.1 uncultured Acidimicrobiales bacterium
GACCGAACCGAGTGACGTCAGCGTCAGCTGGTCGCCGTCGGGATCGATGTCGTTGCGCAACAGGTCGAGCTCGATGCGCTGGCCTGTCGCGATCGTGAGGTACGAGTCGTCGACCGCCTGTGGTTCCTGGTTCTCGCGCTCAAGGTCCATCACGCCGACCAAGACTTCGCCGACGGCTCGAGCGCCGAGGGCATCGACGATCGAATAACTGAAGCGATCGGTGCCGCTGAATCCGATGGCCGGTTCGTAGACGATGACGCCGTTGACCGTGTCAACCGTCGCGGTGCCCGACTGGGGCTGCTCGGTGATGCTCTCGATCTGGATCGGATCGCCGTCGGGATCGTCATCGTTGGCGTCGACATCGATCGGTAGGACACGTCCGAAGGGCGTCCAGCTCGCGTCGGGCCGGGCGATCGGCGGCCGGTTTGCCTCGGCCGGCGGGACGATCCGAACTCGAATCACGGTGGAGGTTCGGTTGCCGCCGGGATCGACCACGTCGTAGCTGAGCGTGTAGCTGGTGAGGCTGGTCGGGTCGACCTGAAGCCGCACGGACTGGCCAGCGGGTCCGATCGAAGCCGTGCCAAGTTCCGGTGACGAGACGTCGACGACCGTGAGTGCTTCGCCCTCAGGGTCGAAGTCGTTGTCGAGCACGGGAATGGTCACGATGACGCCGGGGCGCACATCGATCGTGTCGGGCTCGGCGACCGGAGGATTGTCTTGACCGGTTGGTTCGGCGACTGCGATGACGACGGTCGTCTGCACCGGGGGTGCCTTGCCGTCGCTGATCGAATAGCTGAACGTCCGTCGGGCGGGCCCTTCGTCAACAAAGACCCGGTAGCCCTTGTCCAGGAATGGTTCGACTCGGAGTCCCGTACCTGCGGGGACGGCGACGTCGACGATGCCGACCACATCGCCATCAGGGTCGCTGTCGTTGGCGAGCACGTAGACGATCCGTGACTCGCCCAGGGGAATGACGATGTCGTCGCGCAAGGCCACAGGCGGCTGGTTACCGATCGGCTCGGTGACCTCGACGCGGATCTGGGCGAGGTCGCTGTCTTCGTCGTCGCTGGCCGCGTAGGTGAAGACGTAGGTGCCGGGCTGCTCGGCGATGACGACGAACTCGCCGTCGGGGCTGATCGTGGTGAAGACGTCGGCACCTTCGGGCGACAGCAGCTCGGGCCGTTGGGCGACGAAGAGCTCGTCGCCGTCGGGGTCGGTGTCGTTGGCGAGCAGCGCCAGCGTGATCGGTTGCCCGGCGACGGTGGTTGCGCCGTCGTTGCGGGCATCGGGCGGCTGGTTGGATTCGGCGAGCCGGACCGAGACACGGGCGGTGCCCTCGACGCGTTCGCCGAAGTCGTCGCTGATCACGTAGGTGATGAGGACTTCGCCCTCGTCGCTCGTCGTGGACGGTTCGAACACGATCTGGCCCGATGGGTCGAAGCTGAGCGAACCCTCGGGGACGGTGGCATCAACGAGCACGAGCGAGTCGCCGTCGGGGTCGCTGTCGTTGCTCAAGACGTCGAGGATCAGTCGGTCGCCGGCGGTGATGGCGGCGACGTCGGTGACGGCGACCGGTGGCTGGTTCTGTTCACCGGTTCGGCGTTCGACCACGACGGTGCCGATGGCCGAGTCGCTTCCGCCTCGACCGTCCGAGATCGAGTACGAGTAGCGCAACGTGCCCAGGAACCCCGGCGCTGGGGTGACCTGGATGCGGCGGCCGTCGGCCGAGGCCACCACGACCGCATCGAGGCCGGAGAGGTTCTCGACGCTCGCGATAAGAAGCACGTCGTTGTCGGGGTCGGTGTCGTTGCTGAGCACGTCAACGATCGCGGGCCGGCCCTCGGGCGTGTGCACGTCGAGGTCGTCATTGGCGACCGGCGGCTGGTTCACGCCGTCTTCGTCGAACTCGTCCGCGTCGACAAGTTCAGCATCTTCGGCGTCGGGATTCTCGAGGTCTTCGACGATCTCGGTGTCGGTCTCGCTCGATGGAAGATCGCTGGCGTCTTCGTTGACGTCGTCGGGGAGTACCGAACCCCAGTCGTCGACACGGCTAAGGCGATCCTCTTCATCGACCAGCCAGAAGCTGCCCGAGGTCACGTCGTTGACCCATACCCAGTCGTTCACTAGCCGAAGCCGGAGGTCGGGTCGCTGCAACGAGGACAACGGCGTGATGACCGGGTCGCCGTCTCCGCACGAGACCCAGAACTGCGGCGGATCGTTGGTGAGCGCGTAGACACAGCCACGGTGCTCCAGCGGGGGAGCGGGGGCGTCGCCGCCGAGATCACCAAGTGATCGAGTGGTGCCGCTGGCGCTGTCGACGCGCACGACCCGACCATCGGCGGTAACCACGACGACCGAGCCCGTACGTTCGCTCGACGCCACACCGACCATGGACCAGGCGTCAACTGCTTCGTCGAGGATGACCGTCTCGTCGCCCCGCACCGTGGCGAGGCGCTCGGCGCTTCGCAGGAGAACCCGGTCGCCGTCGAAGGCGATCGACCGGACCTGGCCCAACCGTTCGCTCCCCACGATCGTTGTGGCGATGCCGGCATCGAATCGCTGCAGCCCGTCGGGCGTTGCGACATAGACGGCGCCGCTCGGACTCACGCCGATCGCGTCGGCCTCACCGGCATAGAGCGGCTCGACTGAGGTGACGGCGCCGACGTCGTTGAGTTGGTCGGTGCTGAGGTTCCAGACCTGACGCGTGATGGTCGATTGCACCACGAGACCGTTGTCGTGGCGATGAACGATCGCGCCTTCGGGCAGGTCGACCGAGTTGACCCGTGTGTGGACTCGTTCGTCGATGACTTCGAGCGTGTCGCCGGTGCGGTCATGGGCAACCACGAGTCCGTGCGACTGGTAGACGTCGAAGGATGCCCGTGGTTGGCTCACGCGCACCGCCGCGGAGAGTTCTTCGACGTCGCGGTTGACGTGGCCGATACTGCCCGATTGCTGGTTGACGAGCCATGCGCCGCCGTCGTTCGTGGACGATTCGGTGCCTTCGCGCCCGTCGGCGCGCAGCGCAAAGAACACGAACGACGCGACGATTGCGATGCACGCAAAGGAACCAAGAACCGCGGCAACAGAACGCGAGCTCATACGCGAGCGTCGGATCTCAGCCACTGCTTGATGGTAGTCACGGTCCCGTGGGTGTACTGCGCCCGACGGTTGCGGCAGGCGCGGGGCGGGAATGCTGCCGACCCAGGTGGCCCTGAAACTGCACCTGGGTCGGCAGCTGGTCGCCGCCCGATCATTGTGTCGAAGGCTGGGAACGACATCAGTAGGCCAAGCGGGAATGGCAACTGAGAGATTCGGGCGCCGAGGTTGACATCGGTGTCAACGGGTCATCCGTGCACTGACGTCTCGGAGTTGTCGGGTACGAGCGGGATGAGCACTGACCAGCCGATGCGAAGGTCTTGCTCGGGACCGAGTTCGATGCCGGGGGCAACCTGTCGCCCGATGTTGAGGTCTCGGATCGCCGTCCAGAAGCGGCCCTCGCCGAGGGTGACTTCGGCGATCGACCAGTAGGTATCGCCGCGGGCAACCACATAGGTCTCCGTCGCCAGGATCTCGGGCCGATCATCATCGGCGTGGGTTCCCAGGATCGGTTGGGCGACCGAACGAGTCGCGCCGCGGGGATCGTCGAGGACACCGGGAACGCTGCTCGAGGCGAGCATCGGCGGTGGAAGCTGCTCGGTGATGTCGTCCCCGGGCTGGTGCAGCCGGTTGGTGGCCAGGGGAGTAGGGGTCGTGATGATCGAGGCTGCCGCGCCAAAGACGCTGGCTTCGACCAGCGCATGGGCTTGCCACCGCAGCGAGGTCCGATGGACCCGCGTGCTGTCGACTGGGTTATCGCGGTCGAAGATCGCCTTGGTGAAGTGAAGCCAGCCGATGATGCCGACGGCCAACAGCAGGTCGATGGTCCCGAGCGGGAAGACACCTTGAGCAAGGCGCAACGCACATGCGATCGGCACGCCAAGCAGAAACACCGCGACCGCGAGCGTTGCGACGAGACGGTTCGTTGCCATCAGCCGACATCCCGTGACACGAGGGCCATGTACTCACCCTCGATGGTGAAGGTGCCGATGCCGAAGAACTTCAGGAAGGCGGTCTCGTACTCGGTTTGGACTCGGACCAGGATGCGTTCGTTGATCTCGCCGCTAATGGTGGCTTCGAGTGGCACGCCGCCCGCTGTTTGCACTGCCGCCCATGCGACATCGGTGCCATCGGGATGAATCTCGGCCTTGCCGGTGTCGTAGAACGCATCGATGTCGATGACGTTGGCGCCAGCTCGAGCCGCAGTCGCTGCCATGTTGTTGGCGTCGCGGCGAGCGTTGAAGACCATGCCGCCGTCGTAGGCCAGGCCGGCGAAGCCGACCAGGGTGGCGAGCATCATCAAGATGAGGCCTTCGGAAGCGCCGCGCTCCCTCGACATGTGGGTGGCTCGCGGCCGCTCGGCCGGTTGCGCCGGAACCCGTGAGGGCTTCGCGAGGCCTCGGAAGCGGCGCATCAGTCGATCGCCCGATAGGTCTCGACGACTTCGGTGACCTCAGCCGAGATGGACATGGTTGGCCAGGGGACCGTGAGGATCGAGAGGTCGGAGAGTTCGACGGTGCAGGTGACTTCGACGGTTACGTGACCGCCAGCGGAGAAGTCCGACTTGGAGCTGTCGACGGCTGGCGTGCGGCAGTGGCGAAGTGTCGAGTCGAGGTTCGCTCGAGCGACGTCGTCGGCGACGCCATCGACCGACGAGGCGTACTGCAGGACGGATGCTTGACGGGCAGCCTCACGGGCTGCGCCGGTCACATTGTTGTGGGCGGCGGCGACGCGGCCGCCCATGACGACGAGCTCAGCCATCATCATGAGCCAGACGAGCAACATGATGACGCTGGCGGGGGAGGTACCGGTGTCGTCACTCAGGTCGACCGGTTTCATTTCCGTTCGCTTTCTTCGTAGAAGCGTTCGACGGGGCCTTCGGCGCCGATCGTGAACTCGTTGAACAGGCCATTGAGGGGAGTCGCGACCGAGCCGGTGACGGTGACGACGACGTAATCGTCGCCTCGATCAATATCGACGTCGGCGCTGATACTGGCGAAGAGATCGAGGGTGGTTTCGGCGGCCGCTTCGCCAGCGGCCGCATTGGAACCTTCGAGTTGGGCGGTCCGCAGACCGTCTTGGGCAGCTGCGGTCGCCACGTTTCGAGCGTGTAGCACGAGCGAGAAGTGGACGACCATCAGGATCGCCAACATCACCATCGGCAAGATGATGAGGCTGGCAGCTACGGAGCCGCGGTCACTGCGCCACCCCGACAAGAGGGCGCTTCGTTGGCCCTTTTGTCGGGGCTTGTCGCAGTTCATCAGGTTTCGCTCAGCCGCCGGGGATGGCTTCGACGAGCGAGGTGAACTTGTCCGAGAGAGGACCTGCAGTGGCGGCAGCTGCGCCGCAGAGACCGGCTGCGCAGATGAGCCACGAGGAGACCTCGCCGTCGTCCTTGCGGGCCTTTTCGTTGATCCAGTTCCAAACCTTGAGGGTCATGGTGTGTGCCTTTCGTTGTGCCATTGGTGGCGGTTGCGCCGCTCGGTTAGCGGCTGTGGAAGCAACGTACGACGAGGGTCCCCGGTGTCGTAAGGGGGACGACTCCCCGGGGGACACATCCCCCTATTTCACGCGAGAGAAGTCGTGTTGAGTGTGAGAACCGAAGCGCTCGCTACCTGAAGGCAAGCGCACAGAGGGACAACACCGATGAAGCTCAAGACACCAACACTTCCCCGCAAGGCTCACCACTCGAACCCGACGCCCAGTGCGTCGTCGGCTCCAGTAGCGGCACCAACCGCACAGCCAGCAGCGCCCGCGACGCCGGCTCCGGTCTCTCCACTGCGCCGTGCGGCTGCCGCCCCAGAGACAGCGACTCGCCAGCGCAATGCTGCGGTCATGATCGCCGGCGTTGCGTTCATTGTGATCGCCGCAGCGATGGCGGCCTCGGTCGCTGCATCGTTCGATGACAGCCTCGACGTGCTCGTCGCAGCCGAGCCGATCACCGAGGGCCAGCCGATCACCGCCGACCACTTCCGGGTCGTGCAGATCGCTGCCGGCGCTGGTGACATCGAAGCGGTCTCGCCCGAACAGGTCGAGGATCTCGTCGGCCGAGTCGCTGCCGGCCCGATCGGCGAGGGTTCGCTCATCCACCCGGACCAGTTCATGGTCGCTCGGGACGATCAGCTCGTCGTCATCGGCGCAGCCCTCGAGCCCGACCAGTACCCGGCCACCCCGCTGAAGCCCGGCGACCGTGTCCGCCTGATTCAGGTCAGCGATGGCCGAAGCTCTGGCGGCGACGACTCGTTTGACAGTGGCACCGAGCTCGCACTTGGCGAGATCACCGATGTCGCCATTCTCGGGGCCAAGGAACAGCACTTCTCCATCCGAGTCCCTGAGTCGGTCGCCAACGTGATCGCCCAGCGGGTCGCCCAGGACCGCCTCACGATTGCCTTGCTCGACGAGAGCATCACGCTCGAGCAGATCGATCCCCTCGCACCGGCTCGCCCGCTCGTACCGCTCGAACTCGACGCTCCCGAAACGCTCACCCCAGGAACGGGCGAATGAGCGTCATCGCGGTCACGTCGAGCCGGACGAGTCCCGGAGCGACGACGGTTGCGACCGGCTTGGCGCTCGTGTGGAGCCGCCGGTTCGAACGTTCGCTGCTGGTCGAAGCCGATCCTTCGGGTGGCGTGCTTGGCCTGCGCTTCGGTCTCGCTCCGTCGCCATCGCTCGCAACCTTCGGTAGCGATGTGCGCAACGGTTGGACGCCCGACGCGCTGTGGTCGAACACCCAAGAGCTCCGGGGCACCGCCTGCTTGACTTCCCCGGTCGATGGTCGCCTCGCTTCTGCCTGGATCGAACGCAGCGTCCCTGCACTCGCCGAACAGCTCCCAGGCGTCGGTGTGCCCGTGGCGATCGATGTTGGTCAACTGGACGATGCAAGCGCCTCGCTCGCACTCTGCGCCGCCGCCGACACGACCCTGGTCGTCACTCGCACCGAAATCGCCGAAGTCCAGTCGGTGCTGTTCCAAGTCCGTCGCCTGCAGGCACTCGGCGCCAACGTCGAACTGGTGACCATCGGTTCGGCGCCCAACGATCCCGCCGAGATCGCCCAGCTCGCTGGCGTCCGCCTCGCAGCGGTGCTTCCCGATGACGCCACGACCGCCGCTGGTCTCAAGGGCGACGACTTCAACCCTGGACGGTTCCGCCGCTCACTTCTGTGGCGCACCCTCGATGCACTCGCCAGCGATCTGGTCGACCCGGCCGTCATCGAGGAACGAGCGGCACGTGTCGCAGCCGTCGCGACGAAGCCCGTCGCGACGCCCGAAGATGTTGTGTCGTTCGCTGAAGTTGCCGAAGCGATGTCGCCTCCGCCTCCGGCTGCGGACGCCGTTCGCTTCGATGCACCAGTCGCGATGGCACCGACGGCAACGGCTCCGTTGACGGCGACCCCGACGGCTCTGGCGGCGCCGATCACGGTGGCCGAAGTCGCCACGCCACTCGCCGAAGCGGTCCCCGTCCTCGCACCAGCGCCTGCACCCGCACCTGCGCCGATGCCGGCGCCGATGCCAGCCGATGCCACGGCGCACTTGTTCGCCCGGCTCGTGCTCTCCGACGGATCGGTCCACGCACTCGACGCAGCACAACCCGTTGTGCTCGGACGGCACCGGGACTGCGACGTCGTCGTCGCCGACGCTCGCATCAGCCGCAAGCACGTACAGATCGTTCGTCAGCACGGCTGCTGGTTCGCCGAGGACCTCGGCTCGAGCAATGGCACCACCCACAACGGCCAGCGGATCACGACCCACCAGCTCGCCAACGATGACGAGCTGGTGTTCGGCCGCACCGCTGCCCGCTTCGAACTCATCGACCTCGGCCAGCTCACGGCCACCCACACAGCCACTGCCACCCACACCCGCCCTGAAATCCACAACCCTGAAATGGAATGCGCATGACGGTTCTCGAGATGTACCCCGCCGTTGAGCCCGAACCTGTTCGCCTCGACCTGCAACTCGTTGCCGAGGTCCGCAACGACGTCGCCGCCGAGCTGTCGGCCGTCCGTCGCAACGAGGCCGCCGGCGAAGAGCTCAGCGAGGCCGATGAAGAGGCACGGGCCCAGTCGATCATCTGGGACAACCTCGATCGCCTCGCTCGCCAGCGCAGCGTCAACGGTCTCGCACCACTGACCCCAGAACTCGAAGAAGCGATCGCTCGCCGAGTCAAGGCCGACCTGTTCGGTCTCGGCGGCTTCGAGGACTACCTGCACGACCCCAATGTCGAGAACATCTTCGTGAACGGTCACGACCGTGTGTTCATCAACCGCAAGGGCGCCGAGAAGGTGCAACAGGTCGGCCCGATCGCCGAAAGTGACGAAGCGGTCGTCCAACTCGTCAACCGCTGGGCGTCTCGCCTCGGTCGCACCGAGCGCCGCTTCGACGTCGCCAACCCCCGCCTCGACCTGCGCCTGCCGGGCGGCCACCGCCTCCACGCAATCATGGAAGTCACCGAACGGCCGACGGTCACCATTCGCTGCCCCTACCCCCGCAAGGTTGAGCTGCCGGACCAGGTCGACTTCGGCACGATCGACGAGCCAATGCGGGCGTTCCTCAGCGCTGCCGTCAAGGCTCGCTGCAACATCATCGTCGCCGGCGGTACCGGCACCGGCAAGACCACGCTGCTGCGGGCGATGCTCCACGAAGTCCCCGCCCACGAGCGGATCATCACGATCGAAGACACCATCGAGCTGAGCCTGTCCCGCTGGCCAGAGAACCATCCCAACGTGGTCGAGATGGAAACCCGCCAGGCCAACGTCGAAGGCGTCGGTGGTCTGTCCATGATGGAACTCACCCGTGAGTGCCTGCGCATGTCGCCCGACCGAGTCGTGCTCGGCGAGGTCCGTGGCGCCGAAGCCCTCTACATGCTCAAGGCCATGAGCCAAGGCAACGACGGGTCGATGTGCACGCTGCACGCCGACTCGGCCTACGGCGTCGCCGACCGCATCCGGGGCTACGTCGCCGAGGGCACCACTGGTCTGCCGATGCAGGTGATCGACGGCTTCTTCCGGAACGCCGTCGACCTCATCGTCCACATCCGAGTCCTGCCCGATCGCCGCCGGGTCGTGTCGAGCATCGTCGAAGTGCAGAAGGACTTCGACGAGGGCGTCCGCTACAACGAGCTCTACTCACCGCAGGTCGATGGCATCGGCCGCCCGAACACCGCCCCGTCGCCTCGCTTGCTCGAGAAGCTGCATCACGCCGGCCTGGGGGTCCTCCCATGGTGAGCGCTACCGCAACGTTTGGCACAACGCTCGGGCTCGGCGTCATCGACCGCGAGGCTGTCATCATGGCCGCCATCGTCGCCGCCATCGGCATCGTGCTCCTGGCCGTCGGCTGGTTTGGCCTCGTGCCGACCGGCAGCACCCGAGACCAGGTCGAGAAGCTGAGCGACACCGGAATCCGGATCGTCTCGACGGTGATCATGGGCACGGTCTTCTTCCTCATCACCGGCTGGATTGTTGTCACGATCTACGCCGCAGTCGCTGGCTGGTTC
>CALDGN010000306.1 GCA_937942965.1 uncultured Acidimicrobiales bacterium
CTCTACGCACTCGGAGCCGCCGGAAACGGCCTGATCAGGTGACGAGCGAACGCTGGTTCAGGACTTCTTAGACCTTGTCGGCTCCGAGGGATCGCAGCAAGGCGAAAAACTCCTCGGCGATGCCGGGTGCGGCGGCGGCGATGAATGCCCGGCCGGTCGCTTCGTCTCGCTCGGCGATCATCTGTCCGCCCGCCTCGCGAACGAGCAAGTCGCCAGCAGCCCAGTCCCATTCGCTCAGGCCGACCTCGAAGTACGCGTCGAGCTGTCCGGCAGCGACGGCGGCCAGGTCGAGCGCGGCGCTTCCCATCCGACGGATATCTCGGATGTTCGGGATCAGCGCCTTGAAGTGCTCGCCCTGGCGACGGCGGCGTTCGTGATCAGGAGCGAAGCCGGTGCCGACCAGAGCCGTCGACAAGTCGGTGATGGCGCTGCACGTAGCCGGACGGCCGTCTCGGGTCGTCGATCCGCCGAGCGTTGCCGCATAGCGGGCACCGATCACCGGTGCATGCACGTAGCCGGCAACGGTCTCGCCTTGCCAGCGTGCGGCGATCGAAACGGAGAACCCGGGCAACCCATACACGAAGCTGGTGGTGCCATCGATCGGGTCGATGACCCAGTCGACGCCGCTGGTGCCAGCGACGCTTGCACCCTCTTCGCCGAGAATCCCGTCGTCGGGCCGAGCCGCGAGCAATTGGGCAACGATCAGTTCTTCGGACGCTCGGTCGACCTCGGTCACGAGATCGAGGTTCGACGCCTTGGTGTCGATCGTCTTGGCTGCGCCGACCTTGTCAATGATGAGGTCGGCGGCGGCGTCACCCGTCGTCTGAGCGAGTTCGAGCAGCGCCCGAACATCAAGGTCCCGGGGGGATTGGGTCATGGCAAGCCTCGATGCGAGCTAGGTGCGGTCGAGCGAATCGCGTTGGCGTTTGGCGGTGTCTTGCCATTCGTCCATGGCCCGCAGCGTGAGCACGGCCACCACCGCGACGCCACCTGCAGCGAGCAAGGCGCCGATGACCATGCCGATTCCCTGCCAGGTCGTGCAGTCGCCGGAGCACTGCAGGCCGGCAAACGCGTAGCCGATCAGCGCACCGCACGCGCCGGAGATGAGCACGGCGAGTACAGCCAAGGCTCGGGCCCGACCACTCGGAAGTGCGGACGGGACGACGGTCTGCTCGGGGCCGCTGGACACGACGTCAGCGTAGAGCGAGAGCCCGAGCGGTACACCGCCATTCGGCAGATGCTCGCCGGTCGTACTGCGCAACTGCGCCGCGTTTGCGATACTGGGAGGGTGCAGGCCTACACCGTCGCCTCGGGCATCATCGTCGACGACGGTCAGGTCGTGTTCGTGCAGAACCGCCGTCGCAACGGATCGCTGGACTGGAGCACCCCGGGTGGCGTTGTCGACCCGGGCGAACAGATTCTCGAAGCGCTTGGCCGCGAGGTTGTCGAAGAGACCGCACTGACCGTCTCTGATTGGTCGCCGATGCTCTACAGCGTCGATGTCGATTTCATCGGCCGTGACCTCACCTTGCACGCCCAGGTATTCGTGGCGCAGGGCTACGACGGCCGGCTTCACATCGATGACCCCGACGAGGTCGTCGTCGATGGCCGCTGGGTCGATCACGGCCAAGCACTCGACCTTCTCGACCACAGCCCGCAGTGGGTCGCCCAGCCATTGCGCCACGCCCTGGACACGGTCTTCTCGACCGGTGCCGTGGCCGAACCTGCCCGCTGGCGCTACGACGTCACCGGCGGACCTGGCGGCTTCTCGGCGACCTTGCTCGACGGCCCGAGTCAGCCCTGAGCCGCGATAACCACCGGCGGGGCGGAAGCGCCGACGTCTCTGAACCCGCGCCCGGCCGGACCTGGGAGCGCACGATCCTCCATGTCGACATGGACGCCTTCTACGCGTCGGTCGAGCTGCTTCGACGCCCCGAGCTCCGTGGCCAGCCCGTCATCGTCGGAGGCGAAGGTCGACGCGGCGTCGTCGCCGCTGCGAGCTACGAGGCTCGCTGGTTCGGCGTCCACTCGGCGATGCCGTCGTCGCGGGCCAAGCGCCTGGCCCCGCATGCGGTGTTCTTGGGCGGAGACCAAGCGCACTACCGGGCCGTCAGCGAGCGCATCATGGCCGCGATGCGTGAGTACACGCCGTTTGTCGAACCGCTTTCGCTCGACGAGGCCTTCCTCGACGTCACCGCATCTCGGCGTCTGTTCGGCGACGGCGCCAAAATCGCCCGAGAGCTCCGGGAAGCGATCTTTGCGGAAACAGGTCTGTGGTGCTCGGCGGGCGTCGCCCCCAACAAGTTCCTGGCCAAGCTCGCATCGGAGCAGGCCAAACCCACGGCGTCTCGCGAAGGCCCTGTGCCGGGCAAGGGCGTGTTCGTCGTCGCGCCAGGGCGAGAGATCGACTTCTTGCATCCACTGCCAGCCCGAGCACTCTGGGGCGTCGGCGCGGCAACGATGACCAAGCTCGAACGCATCGGTGTCGCCACCGTCGGCGATATCGCAGCGCTCGATCTTCCCACGCTGATTACGGCGGTGGGCAAGGCGACTGGACGTCACCTCCATGCGCTCGCGAACGGCATCGACGACCGGGCTGTCGAACCGCACCAGCGGGCCAAGTCGATGAGCCAAGAAGAGACCTACACGACCGACCGTCACGACCGCAGCGAACTCGACACCGAAATCGTACGCATGTCCGATGCCGTCGCCGGGCGCTTGCGCAAGGCCGGGCTTCACGCCCGAACCATCACCATCAAGGTTCGTTTCGGTGACTTCCGCACCATTACCCGGAGCGCCACGATCGAACGGCCCACCGACACGGCGGCAACGATCCACCGGACCGCAAAGCGGCTCCTCGACGATGTCGACATCGCCCCCGGCGTCAGGTTGCTCGGCGTTGGAGCCACCGGCCTCGACGATCCCGCACCGCAGCAGCTCACGCTCGAGGACATGCTGTCGGCCGGGACCGAAACGAGCGAGGACGGCGCTCCGGCAGCAGCCTCGGCATCCGAGGAGGATTGGCGTCTGGCCGAAGAGGCCGTCGACGAGATCCGCAAACGGTTTGGCACCACGGCCATTGGCCCGGCTGCGCTCGTCGAACGAGACGGCGAACTAGGAACCCGGACCCAGAACGAGAAGCCGTGGGGCTAGCCGCTGGCCCGATCCGCGTAATTCCCTGACAAACAGGGCAGTCCGCGTTGTCGTTATGCAAACGCTGTGGGATGATGTGTTCGTGCCGCTTTCGGAAGACGAGCAGCGAATCCTCAGCGAGATCGAGGCGAAGCTCTACGAGACTGATCCCAGTCTCGCGAAAGAGGTCGGCTCGACGACGGTCTATACCGCCGGGTTGCGCAGCCTTCGCTGGGCAACGGTGGGCTTTGTTGTTGGCCTGATCGCAATGATCGCGACGCTCTCGACCAGCTACTGGCTGGCGTTCGTCGGGTTTTTGGTCATGTTGGCCGCCGCCCTCGTCTTCGAACGCAGCGCCCGCTCGCTGGGCAAGGTCAGCATTGACCAGCTGATGCAATCGGTGCGTGCCAACGGCACCCGCTCGCCGTTCAGCGAGCCAGCGCAGCGCCTGCGCGATCGTCTCAAAGACGACGAAGAAGCCTAAGCAATTCGCTTCGCTCACAAACCGAGTTGAGGCTTCGTCCGATTCGCCGCGGAACGAGTTGCGCCCATGATGTACGAAGCTGAGCTGCGCTAGTCGTTGGCGAGGACGGGGTCGATGAGGTCCTGGTCGCCGCCGCCGAGCGCATCGCCTTCGATAACCGCAGATGCTCCCGGGATGGTGGTCGCCCCCGCAGCCAGGCTGTCGGCTCGAGCGACCACGGGGTCGCTGAAGCGCAGCAGCGGGCGAGGGTCGATCTCGTGCGCGCCGCGCACCAACATCGGTTGGTTGGCATCGACGGCCTTGTAGACGCTGTCCGCGAGCACGACGGCTTGTTCGGCGGCCGCTGGTGGGGGAGCGTCAGGCGCATACGCCGCGTCGACGGTCAGCTCGGTCAACTCGCCGAATGCAGGCCAGCTCAGCGGAAGGTCGAACTGCAGCCGCTCGGCATACTCCACCAACGTCTCGGCGCCCTTGGGCGGATGCCCGATGGCCTCGAACCGGTCCACGACCGAGGACCAGGTCAACGTGATCTGGCGGCGAGTGTCCTGCCCCAGCCGTTCCATACGGCGACGCGTCCTGAGTCGCTTCAAGAATGGAATGCCGACGAACCAGGCAACGATTGCGGTCAGCACACCAAGCCAGATCCACGGAATGCTCGTCGGTTCTTCAACGGCTTCGACAACGAGCTCTTCGGGCTCGACTGGCACGGGTTCGACCGGCTGCACGGCCTCGGGAGCGACCGGCGTAGGTGTCGGCTGAGTGGGAGCGGTCTCTTCGGCCGCTTGCGCGGCTTCGGCAGCTTGTTCTTGTGCCGGCTCGGGATTCGCGTCGGCTTGTGATTCAGGCACGCCCGTGTACTCGGTGGCGTTGGGTGCGCCTCGGCCTGGCGTCGGTTCAAAGGCGACCCATCCGGCACCAGCGATCCAGACCTCGGGCCATGCGTGGGCGTGTTTGCCGCTGATCAGGTAGCGGTTTGGGTTGGTGGGGTCCTGTTCACCTGGGGTGAACCCGGTTGCGACGCGAGCGGGGATGCCGATCGCTCGGGCCATCGAGGCGAATGTGCCAGCGAACTGTTCGCAGTAGCCGCGCTGCACGGTCAAGAAGTCTTCGAGGCGGCGGATGTCGTGGCCCTTGGCGACATCGATGTCGTAGGTGAAGTTCTCACGGAAGTAGTTCTGCAGCGCGAGCGCCCGGTCGTAATCCGTGGTCAGGCCTTCGGTAATGCGCTGGGCCTCGGAGCGAGCGAGGGGGCTGTAGTCAGCCGGCAGTTCCAGGTAACGAGGGTCGGCCGTCTCGTTCGTGATGGTCGGCAGACGGCGCAGCAGGTTTGGCGTGAAGTCCGGGACCGACGACTGGACCCGGTAGACGAGACCGTCGGAAACCCGCTGGTCGTTGGTGTCGACGATGAAGGTGGCGCTCTCGGCTTCGTAGTTCAGGTCGGCCTCGCCACCAATCGTCTCGACCGAGGTCGGGAGATAGGCGGCGGGTGCCCACACGACGTTCAACGAACCAAGATCGAAGACCGCAGTGATATTTGTCGTCGGTACGCCTGGCGAGGGGTACGCGACCTCAAGCCCGTCGCCGGTGCCTCGAAACTGGCCTTGGGAACGCCACAGCACGCCATCGAACTTGTCGAGGGCAGCGATGCGCCAATAGGCACGCTCGTTCGTCTCGACGGTGAAAAGCACTTCGTCGCTCTGGTCGATCAGGCGAGGCTGGATTTGCACGAGCGGCGAGATGACTTCGATTGGCTTCGTTTCGCGTCGGCCTTCGTCGCCGATTTCGATGAGCGGGGCGGCTTCGGCGCCAGGCACCGTCGGCCCGCCCATCACCCCCGCGAGTATGGCGAGCACGGCGACAATTGCGCCTGCACTCATGAGCGCCGCGTAGCCCCGAGCCGGGCCGCTATCGAGCCAAATGCCTTGGGCTGCACGGGCTGCGGAGCGATGCGCAAGTAAGAAGAGCACGCCAGCAATGACCAAGGCGGCGGTGGTCGAGACCCGGTTCGTCTCGACGCCGAGCAGTGACACGAAGACCAGCACCGTCAGCATCGGGACCAGCGCCTGCCCGGGGGCGAAGAGGCGGAATGCAGCCCAGTCCGCAGTGACAATCAGGGCCCAGAAGATGAGGGACCCGGCGACGATGAAGCCGGTGACAGCGGGCACGGGCGTCTGCAACGAGTTGAAGACATCGCGGGCGACCTCGAGGTCGGCTCGGAACTGGTCGATCGACCCGCCCGACGGGATAATGACCGCAGTAGCGGTCGCCGAATAATGGGTCGCCACGATCGACAACACGACGCCGACGAACGACACGGCGCTGGCGACCATCGCTCCAAACCCGAACCAGCGCATGACGACGAGCACACCGTGAGCGACGATGACGCTGAACAGCATCGGCGCGAGGAACGTCGTGTCCTCGTAGAGCCGTTGCAGCAGGCGAACGCCGGCGATCGACGTGAGAACGAGCAGGACCTCTGACGCGAGCCAGACCCAGCGGAGGTCGCGTTGGCCGCTCATGGCGTGCGGGTAGCGGTAGACGGGGGAGTCGACGGCGTTGAACTCAGCGGGCTGCGTCCGAGCAGCGATGCCCAAAGCACGGGAAACTCGTCTTCGGGGCCAATCACTGCCATGCGCCGAGACGGTAGTGCAGCACCTGCGTGAGCGGACCGCGGCTCGGACGCTGCCGATCCGGCCCGTTCGGTCACGAAACGAGCGACGAGCGTCGTCGCCGGAATGCCGTGACGGGCTCCGAGGTTGTCGACGAACGCTTCGCTCGATCCGAGAACGAGGACGGCGCTTTCGGCGGGAGTGTTCGCGTCTTGGGTGACCTCGACGAGGTCGCTGGCCGATTGGGTGATCAGTGCGAGCCGATCGAGGATGGCGTCGAACGACGGTTCATCAGCGGCGACCATGTCGATCCCCGACGTTGTCTTGAACCGGATCGTGTCGCCCCGTCGGAAGCACGCGATCAGCAGGCTCGTCGCAGCGGACACCATCCGCTCGAATGTTTCGAGCGCAGCGACCGAGGCGCGAGTGTCAAGCATGATCATCGAGTCGCCGTGTTCCGGGACGTGCTCGCTTCGAACCACAAGCTCGCCGGACCGTGCCGTGCTCGGCCAGTGCACTTTGCGAAGATCGTCGCCGACGACATAGTCACGCAGCGAGGAGAACTCGTCGCCGTGGGCGCCGATGCGGCCGGGCGAGCGGTCGGCTCGACTGGCGACGCGTCCGCTCGGTTGCGGTGGAGCCGAGACGACGTCGTAGGCCGGCAGCACGAGCACCTCGGCGTCGGGAGCCGATGTGCGAAGTACCGAGGCCAATGCGAACGGATCGGTCACGCGGGTCCTCATCGGGCCAAGCGCAATGCGGCCTCGGACCTCGGCGGGCACCCGGTAGCTGGCTCGGGTGACCTTGCCCTTGGTAAGCGGAGGAACGTGGGCATCAGCCCGTGGTGTGCCGTCGACCTCGTCGGTGATCTTGGCGACCGGCGTCGGAATGAAGCGCCGGTTCGACAACGACAGGGTCACGGCGCTCGTCGACCCGACATGCAACCGGGCGGGCGTGACGGCCCGGCTGACGGCGAGGCCGCGCCAGTTCAGGACCACCCAGGCGATCGCGCAGGCGACCAACGCAAGCGCGGCCGCAGCGACGATGTAGAGCTCGAAGAGCCCGAAGAGGCGTCCGGCGATCAGGCTGACAACACCGAACACCAGCGTTGCGTAGCCGGCACGGGTTGGCATCAGCTTGCGACGACCGCGACCGCCCGCAGGATCTCGTCGACGACCTCGACAGCGCTTCCGCCTCGGAGCTGGTCGCTTTGGTTCACGACCAAACGGTGCGGCAGTGCATGCGGGGCCATGGCCTTGACGTCGTCTGGCGTGACGTAGTTGCGGCCAGCCGCAGCGGCACGAGCTTGGGAGATGCGCTGCAGCGCAAGTGATGCGCGAGGCGACGCGCCAAGTGCGAGCGCCGGGTGGCGTCGGGTCGCGTCGGTGAGGTCGATCAGATACCCGCGGATCGCGGGCGACACGTGCACCGAGCGCACGGCTCGGATCATCGACTGGATTCGGCGCACATCCGCGACGGGCGTGACCGACTCGAGCAAGTTGCCGCCGCCATGACCCTCAAGAATCTCAAGCTCGGCTTCGCGGCTCGGGTAACCAACCGAGACCTTGACCAGGAACCGGTCAAGCTGGGATTCGGGCAGGGGATAGGTGCCGGCATGGTCGAGCGGGTTCTGGGTGGCGATGACCATGAACGGGCTGCCGAGTGCACGGGTCGTCCCGTCGATCGTGACCTGGCGCTCAGCCATCGCCTCGAGCAACGCCGACTGGGTCTTGGGCGAGGCACGGTTGACCTCGTCAGCCAACACGATGCCGTTGAAGATGGGACCGGGCCGGAACTCGAACTCGTCGGTCTTGCGGTTGAAGATCGAGACGCCGACGACATCGCTTGGAAGCAAGTCGGGCGTGAATTGCACACGACCGAACGGCACTTCCATCGCGGCAGCGAGCGCCTTGCCGATGGTGGTCTTACCGACGCCGGGGGCGTCTTCGAGAAGCACATGGCCCTCGGCAAGCAGCGCCAGCAGGGTGAGCTGCACGACTTCCCGCTTGCCCTTGATGACCTGCTCGACCGAGGCTGTCAGCGACCGGAACAGGTCGGTGAAGGACTCGGTGCGAACGGCTTCCTCTGCGAATTGACTCACTGGACCTCCGGGGCGACCAGCGGTCAAGGCTAGCGACACCCGAACAAGATGTCCGTGCACCAGGGTTTGGTGCCGTGGCTCGTGGGTCGCGGCTGGTGGGGTCCGGCCGTGGCTAGATTGAGGCGCATGGCCGCTCGGCTCGGTATGCCGCTGTTCTTTCTTCGACTTCTCGTTGCACTTGTGCAGCGTCCGCACCTTGCGTCGACGGCGGCGCGCCAGATGGTGACGATGGCGCCCCAGCGATGGTGGTCCAAACCGCCGTTCCTTCCGATGCCGCCGGCTGACTACATGCACTTCCGACAGGTCACTGCCACCGGCGAGGCCGATGGGCCACCCGATGTGCACGACACCGTTGTGTGGCTCGAGTGGTGCCGCTCGATGCGGAAGCTCCCGCCACGATGAGTGCGCTGATGACGAGCGTGAGTGCTTCGCCGAGAATTGCGAGACCACGGTCTCGCCGGGCGAGTTAGGGTCTGACATGGCCCGGGCGCTGGTGCTGAACGCAACGTATGAACCGTTGTCTGTTGTCAGCGAGCGCCGTGCTGTCGTACTCGTCCTCTACGAACGTGCCGATGTCGTGCACGGCTCGGGCCGAGTGATCCGCTCTGCTCGCAGCGAGCTTGAGCTTCCGTCGGTCATTCGGCTTCGCAACTATGTGCGGGCGCCGCAACGCAGGTCGTGCGCCATCACCCGTCGGGGCGTGTTCGCTCGCGACGGCAACCGGTGTCAGTACTGCGGTGCACGGGCCGAGAACATCGACCACATCCAACCGCGTAGCCGAGGCGGTCAGCACGTGTGGGAGAACGTTGTGGCGGCATGCCGTGCGTGCAATACGCGTAAACGGGACCGTCTGCTGAGCGAGAACCGCATGCGTCTGATGACCGTGCCCAAGCCGCCCGGACGCTTTGCGTGGGTCCGCCAAGCGGTCGCCAACGTGCCCGACTCGTGGCTCGCCTACATCGAACCGGGCCAAGAAGCCGCCGCGAGCTAGGCCCTGGCGCGTACGCCCGCTGCGATGCGGGGTGGGTTGAAACGGGCCGCACTACGACAACACTGCAACCCATGCGGGTCGAGCATCACGAGGGAACGGCAGCTGAGCTACACGCGCTCGCCATGCCCGAAGGCGACGCGCCGCCCGCACTGTGGGTACTTCGCTCGACCGCTCCTGCACTCGTGATGGGAAGCGCCCAGCGCGAAACCGACTTCGATCTCGATGCGCTGCAGGCCGACGGCGTCGCACTCGCTCCTCGCCGTTCGGGTGGCGGCGCTGTGTTCATCGAACCGGCTGGCGTCGTGTGGGTTGACGTGCTCGCCCCTCGGGGCTCGGTCTATTGGTCTGACGACTTGGGTGAGACGTTCTTGCGGGTCGGGGAGCGGTGGCAGGCAGCGCTCAGTGAGCTAGGTGTCGCTAGTGAGATCGTTCGGGCATCGCCGGACCGTTCGCCTGAAGCTCGCCTGGCGTGTTGGGCCGGCCTGGGTTGGGGCGAAGTCACCGTCGATGGCGCCAAGATTGTTGGGCTATCGATGCGCCGGACCCGTTGGGGCGCCCGGATTCAAGGCATGGGCGTGATCGACGCCAGCGCCGATCGGGCCCCGAAATGGCTGCACGGACTCGACGGCGAACAACGGCAGGCGCTCCGGGACCGCATCGGTCACGTGAGCCTCGAGATCGATCGCGACGAACTCGAACGAGCCGTTCTCGCCGAACTCAGCCGCCCGTAGGCCTGCCAGCCAGGCCGAGCCTCCCCACCGCCCGCCACAAGCTCCCCACCAGCCTCCACCGAGGCCACCTCTTCGCGCGGTCCGTGAACTCTCAAGGTGTCTGACCCCACCAAAACCGTTGCAGTTGCAACAGGTCGCTTCGCGCGGTGCGTGAACTCTCAAGGGGACTGACCCCACGCGGCTTCGGGGGTGCGGAAGAAATTGTCGACGTGGAATCGTTGCAATCTCGGGGGTCTGAGGGAGTGGTGTGGGGAAATGTGGGGAAGAGTGTTGACGAGTGGGGCACCTGTGGTTAGTGTGACTCCTGTTGAGAAAGCGGACTGCCTCAGGCACCAGGGGACCAACCATGGTTTTCAGCGTTCATGAATCGCAGCACCGCAACTGGGCCGTCGGCCCGCTCTCTGGGATGGACTTTTCGTGGAATTCTTCGGCGCACACCAGCACCGCATTGACGACAAGGGTCGTCTCGCGCTGCCTGCCGTCTTCCGCGACGGATTCGGTGACGAAAAGCTCTGCTTCATCGTCCCGGAACAAAGCCAGGGCTGCCTCACCGTCTACAACGCCGATGGTTTCCGGGCCATGGTCGAACGCCTCCAAGACGCCAAGCGCGCCGGCCGCTTCACCCAGCGCCAGCTCACCAACTTCATGGCCGCAGTCAGCCAGTCATCGATCGACTCGCAAGGCCGCATCAACCTGCCAGAACACCTGCGCAGCTACGCCAACCTCGACAAAGACGCCACGCTCATCGGCGCTGCCAACCACATCGCCATCTTCCCGGCCGATGTCCACAGCCCCGAAGCCGCACTCGAAGAACTCATCGACATCTCGGACCTCCTGTGAGCGCCGCCATGTTGATCCTCGACCCACCACACATCACTAACCCCAACCCCAGCACCGGAGCCACAACCAGCCGCGACGTACATCAGAGCAACGGATGCGCCACCATGCATGGCGCATCCACACAGGAACCGACCCATGGGTCGTTTCCCGGAGAACACGATGGAGAGCCCCTACTCCGCCCGCTTGCCATCGAGTCTGTTTCGAAGAGAAAATCGTTCAGACGCCCGTTCTTCGGGGAACGACCGATGGGTCGGTCCTCTGTTCTTCGCAATCGCACCTTCGTCGCTGCGCTCCTCGGGGCGCTCTGCGGATTGTTGTCTGTGAGCCTGGCTGCCCTTTGGACAGGGGAGCAGCGATGAGCAGCTCCTTTGAGCACGAGCCCGTGATGCTGGAAGAGATCCTCGACGTCCTCGGTGACGTCCCTACTGGCGTCTACGTCGACGCCACCCTTGGCGGCGCCGGACACGCCACCGCACTCCTCGAGCGACGTGACGACATGTCGCTCATCGGCATCGACCGTGATCCCATTGCCCGCCAGGCCGCGTCGGAACGCCTGGCACGCTTCGGCAATCGGGCCACGGTCGTCGCCGGTCGGTTCGATCAGATCGCAGAACTCGTCGCCGGAAGTGGCCTTGTTGCCACGAGCGACGGCGTCGCTCCGGTCACCGGCGTTCTCTTCGACCTCGGCGTGTCATCGCCGCAGCTCGACGCAGCCGAGCGTGGTTTCAGCTATCGCCACGACGCCGCCCTCGACATGCGCATGAACCCCGATGATGCGGTCAGCGCAGCCGACATCGTCAACACCTGGTCGCACGAAGACCTCACCCACCTGCTCCGCGACGGCGCTGACGAGCGCTTCGCATCTCGCATCGCGGCCCGCATCATCGACAACCGACCCATCGCGACGACCAGCGAACTCGCCGAGATCGTCGTCGCTGCGATTCCGGCCGCGACCCGCCGCACCGGCGGCCATCCCGCAAAACGCACCTTTCAAGCGCTGCGCATCGCGGTGAACGAAGAACTCGCACAAATTCCCACGGCGCTTCGTGACGCGATTGAACTTCTCGCGCCCCAGGGGCGAGGCGCCGTGCTTTCGTACCACTCGGGAGAAGACAGGCTCGTGAAGCGAGCTATCGCCGAGGCCGAGTCGGGCGGCTGCACCTGCCCGCCTCGGCTTCCGTGCGCCTGCGGAGCCGAGAAGCTCGTCAAGATCGTCCCGCCACGCCAGCGCACGGCGTCGGCTGACGAACAAGCGCGCAACACGCGCTCGACGAGCGCCCGGCTGCGCTGCTTCGAACGACAAGCCGTTGCCTCAGATCAGACTTCGGGCGGTGTCGCATGAGCATGCTTGACGTCGCACGCGCTCACCTGAGCGTCGTACCCGAACACGAGCACGACCAGGTCGAAGAGGCCGAAGGCACCCGCTCATTCCGCGTTATCGACGGGTTCGATCGCGCTGCGCATTGGGCTCGCCTGCTCGGCACCACCCTGCTGGTCACGTTTGTCATCGGACTTGTCGGGGCACTTGTTGTGCACGCATCCCTGATCGAAAACCAGCGAGCGCTCGACGACCAGCGACGCGCCATCAGCGGCCTCGAGGCGGACACCGAGGCCCTGCGACACGAGCTTGCTGAGCTCGAAGCTCCTGCCCGAATCGTCGCTGAGGCTCGGGACCTTGGCATGATCGACGCTCCGGCAGTGACGTACCTGCAAATCCCAGGCGGACTTCTCGACGAGCGAACGATCATCGTCGCCGAGAACCAACTCCAGACCGGATGACCACCCGTACGCCCTCGCGCGATCGGCGCCGTTCCAACGAGAACGCGACGCGGTCCGGCTCGCGCACACAGAGCGATAGCCGTCGCACTGGTCGTTCGGAACGACCCGCTGCACGTCGGGCCATGGAAGAACGGGCTCGCACGCAGCGCTCGGGCACGTCCACAAAGACGCGCTCAACCCAGAGCCGCACAACCCAGAACCGCTCAACCCAGAGCCGCACAACCCAGACTCGTTCGAAGTCGGCCCGCAGCACCGGGCGAACCAGCACGGAGCGGAACGCGAGCGCAAAGCGCAACGCTGGTGCCCAGAACCGCTCAACACAAAACCGCTCAACGCAAAACCGAGCAACCCAGACCCGTGCAACCCAGACCCGTGCGAAAAAGTCTCAGCCCCGTCCCGCCACAGGCGCTCGCCCCGCAGGGCGGCGCCTGTTGGCGGTGCTGCTGATCATCGTCGCGTGCGCTGGCGCCTTGGTCTACCGACTCGTCGACTTGCAGCTCAACAACGCCGAGACCTTCGTCGAGATCGGCCGCCAGCAACGCTTCCGGACCGTGCAACTCGCCGGCGGTCGCGGCGATGTCCTCGACCGCAACGGCAACACGCTCGCCACATCGCTCCCGGCCACGTCGTTCTTCGTCGATCCCGAGTTCGTCGAGGACCCCATTCGCGACGCAGCACTTCTGGCGCCGCTGCTCGGCCGTCCCGAAGAAGACGTACGTGAGCTGCTCAGCCGCAACAGCCGTTTCGCGTGGCTGACCCGTCAGGTCAGCGATGCGACCGCAGCTCAGATTCTCGCCCTCGACATCCCCGGCGTGTTCACAACCGAAGAGCCGACGCGCTTCCATCCGTCTGGCACCGCACTCGCACGTTCGGTGATCGGAAACGTTGATATCGACAGCCTCGGGCTGAGCGGCGTCGAGATGATCCACAACGAACTGCTCGAAGGCAAGCCCGGCGAGCTGTCGATCGAGATCGGCGTGAACGGGGACTGGATCCCCGGCGGCCCCGAGATCATCGAACCAGCCGTGCCCGGCGCTGACGTCGTGCTCACGCTCGACCGGTCCCTCCAATTCGAAGTCGAACGAGTCCTGACCCGTCAGGTCGAAGCAATGGATGCGCGCGGCGGCGTCGTGCTGGTGACGGAACCGTCAACGGGCGAGATCCTCGCCATGGCCAATGTCGTCCGCAACGACGAAGGCCAGGTCGTGTCGACCTCTCTGAACATGGCCACGAGCTGGGCGTTCGAGCCGGGCTCGGTCATGAAGGCAATGACCTTCGCGGGCGTGCTCGACGCGGGCATCGCCGACACCACGTCACGTATGACGGTGAACGACACCTTCGAGCTCTACGACGCCGTGTTTACGGACTCGACGCCCCACGCTCCCGCCGACTGGACCGTTTCGGACATCGTCACCGTGTCCTCAAACGTCGGCACGATCCACTGGGCCGAGCAGCTCGGCGGCGCACGCCTCGACCAGTACCTCCGTTCGTTCGGCTTCGGCCGGTCGACCGAACTCGGCTTCCCAGGCGAAACGTCAGGCCTCATGATCGAGCCCGACATCTGGGGCGGCATCGCCACGGCGACGACCGCACTCGGACAGGGCATCTCGGTGACGCCAGCGCAGATGATTGCGGCCTACAACACCATCGCGAACGACGGTGTCTACACACCGCTGCAGCTCGTGCGAGAGGTTGTGCGCAGCGACGGCACACACGAAGTGCCTGCTCCGCCTGAACAGCACCGAGTTGTCTCAAGCGAGACCGCCCTCCAGGTCCAGGCGATGCTCGAAAGCGCCGTGTCGGTCGGTACCGGCACCAACGCCCAGGTCGAGGGATACCGGGTCGCTGGCAAGACGGGCACGGCCCGCAAGGCACTCGACGGGGGAGCGGGCTACGAAGACGGCGCCGGCAACTTCCGCTACATCGCGAGCTTCGCTGGGTTCCTGCCTGCTGACGATCCGCAGCTGTCGATTCTCGTCACGATCGATCAGCCGACGGCGACGATCTATGCCGGTCACGCTGCGGCACCTGCGTTCGCCGACATCGCAACGTTCGCTGTTCGCCACCTCAAGATCGCCCCACCGTCGACCGCCGGTGCCCAGCACAACGCCGTGCACGTCCCTGATCGCCTCGAAGAACGAGTGACCGGCGAAGTCGCCGAGGCTCCTGTACCCGAGGTGCCCGTTGTCGTGGAAGCCCAGGCGGACACCGCACCGCCCGCAGCACTCCCCGAGGTCGACGCGGCTCCCGCTCCCGCTGCGGACCCCGAACCGGCAGCGACTGAGGAGCCCGCTCCAGCCGTACCGATCGGGCAAGGTGTCGCACCGCAGCCGATTGAAGCATCCGGCGAGGCGCTCCCGGCACTGGATGCCGGGACCCAAGGTCAAGCGGCTGGATTCGGAGATGTCGCCGTTGAGGAACAGGGCTAGCTGTGCACCTGGCCGAGGTCCTGGACGACCTTCGTAACGCTGGCTTCGAAGCCGAGGTCCGAAGCAGCGCCACCGACGGCACCCCCGGAACTGGGGTTACCGCAAACCTGACCGACGCCACGCACGACTCCCGCCAGGCAGCTCCGGGTGTGGTGTTCTGCGCGGTGCCGGGCGCAACCTTCGATGGTCATGACTTCGCCTCGAGCGCTGCGAACGCCGGGTCGACCACCCTGCTCGTCGACCGTTGGGTCGACGTCGACGCAACCCAGATCCGCGTCACCGATGTGCGAGCTGCAATGCCCGTCGTGGCATCAAGTGTGCATGGCAACCCAAGCCGTGAACTCGCCGTGTTCGGGATCACCGGCACGAATGGCAAGACCACGACGACGAACCTGCTGGCCTCGATCCTTCGGACCGTCGGCTCCAACGTCGCCGTGATCGGAACCCTGTCCGGCTTGCACACGACGCCCGAGGCAACCGACTTCCAACGGCGCCTGCGCCAGGCCGTGACCAACGGCGTCGACGTCATCGCCGCCGAGATCTCATCGCACGCGCTCGAACAGCACCGGGCCGACTCGATCGAGTTCGCCGTCGCTGCGTTCTCGAACCTGACGCCCGACCACCTGGACTACCACCTCACGATGGAGTCCTACTTCGAGGCCAAGGCTCGACTCTTCGACGGCCGAGCAACCCACGAACTGATCAACGTCGACGACGAGTGGGGCGCACGGCTTGCCGCTGGTCGCTCTGATGCTCACACGCTCTCGCTCGACGATGTCCAGATCCTCGAAGCTGGCGCCACAGGAACGACCTTCGAGTGGCGCACCCACCAGGTTCACCTGCCGATCCCGGGCGACATGAATGTCGCCAACGCGCTCATGGCTGCCGAAGCGGCGTTGCTGCTCGGCGTCGATAGTGCTGCGATTGCGGCGGCGCTCGGCGAGACCCCGCAGGTGCCCGGCCGCATGGAACGAGTCGAAGCATCCGCCGCGGTCACCGCGATCGTCGACTACTCGCACACGCCCGACAGCATCGACCGTGCCCTCGCATCGATTCGCACGAGCTCGCCCGAGGCGTCGATCACCATCGTGTTTGGTTGCGGCGGCGATCGCGACCGCACCAAGCGTCCGCTCATGGGCGCCGCTGCCGAAGCGGGCGCCGACCTTGTCATCGTGACGAGCGACAACCCCCGGTCCGAAGATCCGCAGACGATCATCGACGAAGCCGTCGCCGGCATGGCGAACCCGACGGCTGCAATCGTCGAAGTCGACCGGCGTGCGGCAATCGCACTGGCAATCGAAGAAACCCCAGCCGGCGGCGTCATCCTCATCGCAGGAAAAGGACACGAACGGACCCAGACGATCGGCGACGATGTGTTGCCGTTCGACGATGTGGCCGTCGCCCGAGAACTGCTCGAACTCGCCCCCGGAGCTTCCGCCCGATGATTCGCCTCCTCCTTGCTACCGCCATCGGCCTGCTGATCTCGCTGTTCGGCACTCGTTACTTGATCCACTGGCTGACCCAGCGAAGTGTGGCCCAGCCGATCCAAGACGACGGTGTGCAGATGCACCGCGAGACCAAGGCCGGCACGCCGACGATGGGTGGCATCGCGATCGTGCTTGCCATTGCAATCGCCTACGTGATCAGCGATCTCTACAACGGCATCTACACGCGCAGCGGCCTTTTGGTGCTGTTCGCGATCGTCGGTTCCGGTGTTGTTGGTTTCGCTGACGACTGGATCAAGGTCCGTCGGGAACGCAACCTCGGGTTGCGGGCTCGCACGAAGGCCACGGGTCAGCTCATCGTCGCGATCCTGTTTGCCGTCGGCATGGTCACGCTGACCGATGTCCACACCGAGGTCTCGTTCACCCGCTGGGACTCGATTGGCATCGACCTCGGTCCTATCGGCTGGTGCATCTGGGCGGTGCTGCTCATCGTCGGCACGAGCAATGCAGTGAACCTGACCGATGGCCTCGACGGGCTCGCTGGCGGAGCGTCGCTGCTGGCCTATTCATGCTTCACCGCCATGGCGTTCTGGATGTTCGGCAACTTCGAGATCTACGACGTTCCCCACGCGCTTGATCTCGCGGTGATCGGCGCAGCAGCTGTTGGCGCGTGCGCCGGCTTCCTCTGGTGGAACGCAGCTCCCGCACAGATCTTCATGGGTGACACCGGCAGCCTCGCGCTCGGCACGGGCCTTGCTGCGCTGGCACTTGCGACGAACACCCATCTTCTGCTTCCGATCCTGGGCGCACTCTTCGTCGCTGAGACGCTCTCGGTCATGATCCAAGTTGCCGTGTTCAAGCGAACCGGCAAGCGCGTGTTCCGCATCGCTCCGATCCATCACCACTTCGAAATGCTCGGCTGGCCCGAGACGCGAGTCATCATTCGGTTCTGGCTGCTCGCCGGCTTCGCCGCCGCCATGGCACTCGGCCTGTTCTACGCCGACTTCCTGTCCATCCCGGGATCGGTGGGCTGACATGAAGGCCGTCCTGATGGGCATGGGCGTGACCGGACGCGCCGTTGCTGACGCGCTGCTCGCACGCGGCCATGATGTCGTCGCGTTCGATGACCGCCCGAGCGACGACGTGCAAACCTGGGCCGCCGAAAATGACGTGTCCGTCATCATGCCTGGCGCCGACGAGGTCTCGACCGCGCTGGCCTCGGCCGACGTCGCTATTCCTGCGCCTGGACTGCCCGACACGCATTCCTTCTTCGCCGATGCCGCATCCGCCGGCGTCGACATCGTCAGTGAGTTCGACCTCGCCGCCGAATGGGACTCGCGGCCGTGCGTTGCGGTTACTGGCACTGACGGCAAGACCACCGTCGTCAACCTCATCGACCAGATGCTTACGGCCAGCGGCGTCGCGAGTGCGATGGTCGGCAACACCGACACGCCCTGGGTGACCGCCATCGATGACGCCTCGACCGACGTGTTCGTCGTCGAAGCATCCTCGTTCCGACTTGCCCACAGCCGACGGTTCGCTCCGCAGGTCGCGGTCTGGCTGAACTTCGGTCCCGATCACCTCGACGCACACCGGTCTCTCGAGGACTACGAAGCCGCCAAGGCCTCAATCTTTGATCACGTCCCGAGCGATGGACTGGTAATCGCCAATCGCGACGACGAGATCGTGGCGCGCTACGCCGCCGCCGTCACCCACACCTCGGTCGAAACGTTCGGACTCGACGCAGGCACCCACGGCATCGCCGAAGGCAACCTCGTCGTCGGCGGCGAACCGCTGCTCCCCGTCGAACACCTCGTCCGCTCGTTGCCGCACGACCAAGCGAACGCATTGGCTGCCTCGGCCGCAGCGCTGGCCATCGGCGCAACCCGAGACGGCGCCGCAACGGCGCTTCGCAACTTCGAAGGACTCGAGCACCGAGTCGAGTTCGTACTTGAACACGACGGCGTTCGCTGGTTCAACGACTCCAAGGCCACCACGCCACACGCATCAGAAGCCGGATTATCCGGCTTCGACTCGGTCGTCCTCCTCGCCGGAGGCCGCAACAAGGGTCTGTCCTTCGACGGACTCGCGGCGCAAGGCCAACGTCTGCGCCATGTCGTCGCACTCGGCGAGTCGGCCGACCTCATCGTCGAGGTCTTCGACGGTGTTGCTCCGACGACGACAGCGACATCAATGTCTGAAGCCATCGAGCAGGCAGCTGCTGTCGTACAGCCGGGCGACGTCGTCCTGTTGTCGCCCGCATGCGCATCGTTCGACTGGTACCGCAACTACGGAGCACGGGGCGACGACTTCAAGCGCCTCGTCCGTGAACGATTCGAGGGGAATCGATGACTGCTACGCGAACCGGACGCCGGGCCCAGACCCGAAGTTCTGCAAACCGCGCCAAGGGCCGGTCCACGTCAACGCGTTGGTGGACCCCGCTCCGCAACCCGAGCGTCGTGCCGGGTCGCCGGACCGTCGAGTTCGCTGGTCTGCTGGTGCTGACCCTTGCGCTCACCTTCATTGGCCTGATGATGGTGCTGTCCGCATCGGCCGTCACCGGTCTCGACGATGCCGGCAGCCCCTGGTTCTACCTGCAGCGCCAAGGCATGTGGGCCGCCATTGGCCTCGCCGTGATGATGGTCGTCATGCGCCTGGACTATCGAGACCTGGCCAAGATGTCGCCCGTACTCCTCGTGGTCACCCTGGCGTTGCTGCTCTTGGTGCTCATCCCATCGGTCGGCGTGTCGGCCAACGGTGCCCGACGCTGGTTGAGCTTCGGACCGTTCACGCTCCAGCCATCTGAATTCGCCAAGCTGAGCCTGACGCTGTTCGTCGCCGATCTGCTCGCACGCCGCTCGCATCTGGCGCATGACAACCGCCAAGTCCTCGCACCGGTGCTCGCGCTCGCCCTCGGCATGGCTGCACTCGTCCTGCTCCAACCGAGCCAGGGCACGGCGACCATCCTCGTCGCGATCGCCATGATCCTGCTGTTCCTCGGCGGTGTTTCGATCTGGTCACTCGGCACGGTCACCATCGGCCTCAGCGGCGCCTTCGTTGCGCTCGCTGTACTCACCCCATATCGCCGAGCCCGCCTGAACGTCTGGGGTGATCCCTTCATCGACCCCGAAGGTGCCGGCTACCAAACCGTGCAGTCTCTTGTCGGCGTCGCATCGGGAGGCATCGACGGCGTCGGCCTCGGCGAAGGTCGAGCGAAGTGGGGCTTCTTGCCGTTCGCCCACACCGACTTCATCTTTAGCGTCGTGGCCGAGGAGCTCGGCTTCATCGGCGGCGTGGCCCTCGTCATGTTCTTCGTCCTGCTCGTCGGGTTTGGTCTGCGCGTGGCGTTCAAGGCCCCTGACCGGCTCGGCATGATGCTGGCCGCTGGCATCACCACAGCGATCGCCATGCAGGCCTTTATCAACATTGGAGCGACCATCAACATGTTGCCGATCAGTGGCGTGACGCTGCCGTTCGTCTCGATGGGTGGCTCATCACTTGTCGTGAACCTGGCGGCGATGGGCGTCGTGCTCAACGTCTCAAGACATACCGAAGGCTGACCACGTGCCCGGCGAGATCGACGCGCTCCGACCGACGGTTCGTGTCTTCGATCTGACGCGCCCACAACGCGTCCATATCCTTGGCATCGGCGGCGCCGGTATGCGAGCCATCGCTCGCGTCTTGCTTGCGATGGGCCATGCCGTCAGCGGCACGGACCGAGCTGCTTCGACGCATGTTGATGCGCTCGTCCAGCTCGGAGCAACCGTGCAGATCGGCCATGATCATCCGTTGCCGCCGGTCGACGTCGTCACCCGCTCAACCGCAGTGCCCGACGACAACCCCGAAGTGCTCGCCGCTCGGGCCGATGGCATCGCTGTTCTGGCGCGGGCCGAGATGCTCACCGCGATCAGCGCGGCACAGCCCTCGATATTGGTCGCGGGTACGCATGGCAAGACGACGACGTCGTCGATGCTCGCCGTGGTGCTCGACGCGGCCGGACGCAACCCGTCGTTCATCATCGGGTCCGATGTCGCATGGTTCGAGACCGGTGCACGGTGGATGCCAGAGACCGAGATGGTCATCGAAGCCGACGAGAGCGACGGCACGTTCCTGGCGTTGCAGGGAGCGCACGCCATCGTCACGTCGCTCGATCCCGATCACCTCGAGTACTACGGGTCACAGGAGAACCTCGACGCTGCGTTCGTCGCGTTCGTCGACGGCATCGACGGTGTCACTGCCGTCTGTATCGATGACGCCGACACTGGCCCGCTGATCGAGCTGCCCGGCGTTGTCACCTATGGCACCCACGCCGATGCCGACCTTCGCATCTCCAATATCACTGTCGACCGGCTGACGACGCACATGGAACTGTCGTGGCGCGGCGAGCCACTCGGCCGATTCAGCGTCGGGCTCCCGGGTCACCACAATGCACTCAACGCCGCAGGTGCTGCCGCAGTCGCACTGTCGCTCGACGTCGCTGTTGATGCGGTGCGCGACGGCCTGAGCGGCTTCGACGGTGTGGCCCGCCGATTCGAACAACGGGGCCGCGCTGGGGGAGTCACGTTCGTCGATGACTACGCCCACCTCCCCGCGGAAGTCGAAGCGGCCATTTCAACGGCTGCAGCAGGCGGCTGGTCACGGGTGGTCGCCGCCTACCAGCCCCATCGCTATTCGCGGACACAGGCCCTCGGCCACACGTTCGCCAAGTCGTTCGGCGGTGTCGATCACCTGGTGCTGGCTGGCATCTATCCCTCGGGTGAAGAGCCACGCGAAGGCGTGACTGGTCGGATCCTGTTCGACGCCGTCACCGAGGCAACCCCCGAACTGTCGGTTACCTATGGTGAGACGCTCGACGACGTCGCTCGGGCCCTCGCTGCCGAACTGCGTCCAGGCGACTTATGCCTCACGCTTGGTGCCGGCGACCTGACCAATGTCCCCACCCGGCTCATCGCGCTACGCCACGCCACGTGGGCCGCTGAGCTCGACGCCTCGCTCATCGCAAGCACGGTCACGGTCAACGAGCCGCTCGGTCCTCGGACGACGTATCGCGTCGGGGGAGCAGCGCGCACCTTTGTCGATGTCACCAACGCTGCCGATCTCGAAACCGTCGCATCGCTTACCCGCAAGATCGACGAGCCGGTCCTCGTCGTCGGACGCGGCTCCAACCTGCTCGTCGCCGACGCTGGCTTCGATGGTGTGGCCATCGCGCTCTCCGGCGAGTTCGAACAGGTCTCGATCGACAGCAACGTCGTTGTCGCAGGCGCCGCCGTCCCGTTGCCCGCTCTCGCTCGACAAACCGTCGCCGCTGGTCTCGCTGGCTTCGAATGGGCCGTCGGTGTTCCTGGCAGTATTGGCGGAGCGATCGCGATGAATGCGGGAGGCCACGGGTCGGACATGGCGGCATCGGTCATCAGCGCCCGCGTGCTCGACTCGTCGACCGGCGACATCGAAACGTGGGACCCGGAACGTCTCGCCTTCGCCTATCGAGGGTCGGCAATCGAACCTCATCACCTCGTGATCGATGCAACCCTGCAGCTCGAACCAGGCGACGCCGATGCCGGTGCCCGGCTCTTGAGCGAGATCGTGCATTGGCGTCGCGAGCACCAACCAGGTGGTCAGAACGCCGGCTCTGTATTCACCAACCCTGATGGAGACAGTGCTGGCCGGCTCATCGATGCAGCCGGCGGCAAAGGGCTTCGCGTCGGCACCGCCGAGATCAGCACGAAGCACGCCAACTTCATCCAAGCCGACGTCGATGGATCCGCCGACGATGTGTTCGCCGTCATGCGAGCTGCGGCCCAACTCGTCGAAGAATCGACGGGTGTGCAACTGCATGCCGAGACCCGCCTGGTCGGGTTTCCCCCATTGCGGTCC
Organism: uncultured Acidimicrobiales bacterium; assembly: GCA_937942965.1. GTDB lineage: Bacteria > Actinomycetota > Acidimicrobiia > Acidimicrobiales > UBA10347 > UBA10347. The sequence goes on from CALDGN010000306.1 coordinate 22,416, forward strand.
TCCCGCAGAAGCGTTGGGCCCGCGACAATGTCGGGCGACGCACCGTCCATTGAACGAAGCGATCCGGCCGGCGGCGGCCCAGGATCGCCCAGCACCGAGTCCATCGCAGACCGAGGGGAATCGTGACCGCATCGACAACTGCTCTCGCGCATCCGCGAATTCGAGAGCGCCTCGAGGCCGTCGAGGATGAACAGATCCGCCGACGAGTCCGCAAATACATCGCGCTCGGCGTGCTCGCGTTTCTGGCCTTCATCGCCTTTGGCGTCACCCGCAGCCCGCTCCTCGATGTCGATGAAGTCCGCGTCATCGGAGCGACGACGACCGGCCCGAACGCGTTGCGCGCCGTTGCCGGTATCGAGCCTGGAGCGCCGCTCGTTGGACTCGATCTCGAATCCGCTGAACGTCGGTTGATGGCCCTCCCCGAAGTCGCTTCGGTGTCCTCGGCCCGGACCTGGGACGGACTGGTCACCCTCGAAGTTGTCGAGCGCCGGCGAGTCGCGAACATCACCACAACCGACGGCACGCTCGTCGTCGCCGACGATGGCATGGTCGTCGCGGTTGCTGATGACATCGATCCGATGTTGCCCTCGATTGCGGGCGCGATGTTCACGACCCCGGTCGGCGCAATGGTCCCGGTCGAACTCAACGACGGCCTCGCTACGGCCGCGGCATTGCCAAGCGATATCGCTCGTGTCACCGACCACATTCGAGTGCGCTCCGACACGGTGTCCTTGGTCTTTGTCGGCGGCGGCATTGCCGAGATGGGTGACGCTCGCGAGCTCGAAGCGAAGTTCGATGCGCTCCGAGCGTTCATCGCTCAGGTCAATTTGGGCTGTCTCGAGAGCCTCGATGTGCGTGCTCCGGGCGTACCCGTGCTGGCCCGGAGTACCGGATGCTGACGATCACCGTTTCGAAGAATTCGCAGCAGAATGCGGAAAACCTTGACCTCTGTGGCCACACTGGCCACACTGACACCACGAAATCTCTACCTCAGGTTCAACAATCAAAGTCTCAACCAGTGGTTGAGGGTTGGCAGATTGAACCTCTACTTGAACTTGTGAGCAGTACACTCCCAAGATCATCCGTGCGAATGGAGCACCAGTGACGACACCAATTAACTACCTCGCGGTCATCAAGGTGGTCGGCGTAGGCGGCGGCGGCGTGAACGCCGTCAACCGCATGATCGATGCCGGCCTCCGCGGGGTCGAGTTCGTTGCCATCAATACCGACGCGCAAGCGCTGCTCATGAGCGACGCTGAAATCAAGATCGACATCGGACGTGAACTGACTCGCGGCCTAGGCGCCGGCAGCGACCCCGAGGTCGGCGCCGCAGCAGCCGAAGCCCACGAGGACGAGATCCGGACCGCGCTCGAAGGCAGCGACATGGTCTTCATCACCGCTGGCGAAGGTGGCGGTACCGGCACGGGCGCAGCCCCGGTCGTCGCCGACATCGCCAAGTCGATCGGTGCACTCACCATTGGTGTTGTGACTCGTCC
>CALDGN010000307.1 GCA_937942965.1 uncultured Acidimicrobiales bacterium
AGGCAGCTGTCGCCGTCGTTCTTGAGGAGCTCGTCGCCGCCACCGGCAACAACGATGTCAACGCCGCTGAGCTGCGGCACGAGTGCTTCGTCTTCGCCCAGGCCCTGTAGGTGGCTGACGAGAACGATGCGGTTGACGCCCTGCGCTTCGAGTGCCTCGACCTCGGCGTTCACTGCGCCGGCGACGTCGGGGTCGACGATGACGTTGCGAGGGCTCGAGATGTTGGGCAGGCGAGGGGTGATGGCGCCGATGATGCCGATGTCGAGACCCGAAGCTGGGTCGGTGAACACGGTCGATCCGGCGATGCGGCCCGCATCGACAAGTGCCTGGAGGGCAGGTTCGCCGCTGACGTCGATATTCGACGCGAGGAACGGGATGGCCGGGTTGAAGCCTTCGATGAAGCGGGCGGTCACGTCGGGACCGAAGTCGAAGTCGTGGTTGCCGAGGCCCATTGCCTCGTAGAGGCCGCTCAGGGCGACGGAGTCGTAGAGAGGCTCGCCGTCGCGAGCGAGACCAGCAGCGAATTCCTTGGAGGCGAGGAAGTTGTCACCCGAGGTGACGCGCAACAAGATGTCGGCATCGGTGCGGGTGCCGAGTTCCTGGAACTTCTGGGTGAAGCGAGCAATGCCGGGAAAGCCGCCCTCTTCGTTCGGAAGCAGCTTCGATTCGCCGTCGTTGTTGTGCAACAGCGTGAGCGTGACTTCGCCGTCTTGTGCCTGAGCCTCGTTGCCGGGCAGACCCACTGCGAGCAGCGCAAACAAGCCGATGACGGCGAGCGCAACTCGAGCGATTGGACGGCGCGATCGCGCGCCTGAGTGAGATTGCATGTGGTGCACCACGACTCCCTTGAACTCCGTCGGTGAGTTTAGGACAACACATGCCGAGTTGGTGTGTTGTTGGTGTGGGTAACGTTGTCGTGTGCGAAATGGCCCAGTGTGAGCGACGGAGCGATTGGCGTCTTCGACAGCGGTTTCGGCGGTCTGACCGTCGCCCGAGCGATGATCGACCTGCTCCCGCAGGAGCACCTTGTCTACTTCGGTGACACGGCCCGCTACCCGTATGGGCCGCGATCGCTCGACGAAGTGCGTGGGTTTGCCGAGCAGATCACCGACTGGATGCTGCGGGCCCACGACGTCAAAGCCGTCGTCATCGCCTGCAACACCGCTTCGGCCGCGGCACTCGATGCGCTCCAAGCGAGGGTCGACGTGCCCGTCATCGGTGTGATCGAGCCGGGCGTTGTTTCCGCGATCGAAGCGACCGAGTCGGGGCGAGTCGGTGTCATCGGCACCGTGACCACGATCGGTTCCGGCGCCTATCAACAAGCGTTCGCCGCCGCCGACCCAGCGATCGAGTTGACCTGCGCAGCCTGCCCCGGATTCGTCGAGTTCGTCGAGCGAGGCGAGACCGACAGCGACCAGGCCCTGATCCTGGCTGAGCGGTTGCTGGCACCCGTGATCGACGCCAAGGTCGACGCTCTGCTGCTGGGCTGCACCCACTATCCATTCCTCGCTCGCACGATCTCGCGGGTGATGGGGCGCTCGGTCACCCTGGTCTCATCCGCGGATGAAACCGCGTTCGCGGTTCGGCGAGCCGCGCTCGACGGACGGCTCGCAGCGCGAACGAGCACCGGCGCGGTGCGTCGCCGCTGGGTCTCCTCGGGCGACGTCGCCACGTTCGAGCGCCTCGGCCGCCAACTTCTCGGTGACGAACTCGCCAATGTCGAGGCGCATCGCTGGTAGCTCCCGCAGGCTGCTGACGAAGGTCGGCAGTTGTGCAAGACTGAGCGGAATGTTGGCGGTCAGAATTCTTGGCTGCTCCGGGAGCTATGCCGCCGCGGGAGGCGCTTGCACGGGCTACCTGGTGCAGTCAACGGGAACGAACGTGTGGCTGGACTGTGGTCCAGGGACCTTGGCGAACCTCCAAGAATTCGCGGCGCTTGCCGACCTCGACGCCATCGTCCTCACCCACGCCCATCCCGACCACTGGCTTGAGCTGCCGATCATCGCCAACGCACTCGAGTGGTATGAACCACGTGACCGGCTGCCCGTCTACTCCAATGCGCACATGTTCGCGGAGGCTCGCGAGCTGATCGGCCAGTCGATCTCGACCGTGTTCGACTGGCAGATCGTCGACACGACCGAGACGGTCACGATTGGCGACCAGCAGTGGCGTTTCGACGAGACCGATCACTACGTGCCGACCTTTGCGACTCGTATCGACGCCGAGGGTTCGAGTCTGGTGTTCTCGAGTGACACCGGCCCGTCGTTCTCGTTGCAGGGATTTGTCGACCGGGCTGGTCCGATCGACATGGCGTTGCTCGAGTCAACGTTCCTCGATCGAGTCGGCAACGAGGGCATCCTCCACCTGTCGGCGACCGAAGCCGGCGAGATGGCAGCCGAAGCTGGCGTGACCCGTCTCGTGCTGACCCACCAAGCTCCCCGCGAGGAACGACCTGCCCACGTCGATGCCGCCCGTGCGGTGTTCGGCGGAGATGTTGCGCTCGCGGAGGTTGGCGGCCAATACGCTGCCGCTGGCGACTGAGACAGTTTTCGGTCCAGCGCTTCCCAGCTTCTACCCAGCGAAAGTGATTCGAGGCTCCCGTGCGTCCAGATGGCCGTCAGAACGACGAACTGCGTCCCTTCTCCTTTGATCGGGACTACACCGACATGGCGCACGGTTCCGTGCTTGCCAGCTTCGGCCGCACCCGGATGCTGTGCACGGCATCGGTCGACGATGACGTGCCCCGCTGGATGCGAGGCTCCGAGACGGGTTGGGTGACCGCCGAGTACTCGATGCTGCCTGGCTCGACGCCCGGCCGTGCTCGCCGCGAGGCAGCCAAGGGGAAACAGTCCGGACGCACCCAAGAGATCCAGCGCCTGATCGGCCGAGCCCTGCGTTCGGTCGTCGACATGCGCAAGCTTGGTGAGCGCCAGATCATCCTCGACTGCGATGCTCTGCAGGCCGACGGCGGCACTCGCACCACGGCAATCAGCGGCGCGTTCGTTGCCCTGCACGATGCCTGCACTCGGCTCGTTCAGTCGGGCGACCTCGCCGAGCATCCGATCACTGATCACTGCGCAGCTATCTCGGTCGGCATCATCGACGGCGAACCTCGCCTGGATCTGCCGTACATCGAAGACGCGAACGCCGAGGTCGACATGAACGTCGTCATGCTTGGTTCCGGTTCGTTCATCGAAGTCCAAGGCACCGCCGAAGGCGCACCGTTCAGCCGCAGCGAACTCGATGCGCTCCTCGCACTGGCCGAAAAGGGCATCGGCGAGATCATCGAGAACCAGAAGGCGATCCTGGCGACGCCTCCAGAACTGCGCAGCTGATCTCGATGGCCGAACCCTTGGTGGTCGTTGCGGCGACAGCGAATGCGCACAAGCTCGACGAGATGCGCGGCATCTTCGGCGATGCCGTGCAGCTGCTGCCACGCCCCGACGATCTCGCCGAGGTCGTCGAAGACGCGGACACCTTTGTCGGCAACGCCCGGCTCAAGGCCATCGCTGTCGCCGAACACACCGGTCATGTCGCGCTTGCCGACGACAGCGGGCTCGAAGTCGACGCGCTCGACGGCGAGCCGGGCGTGCAGTCGGCGTACTACGGCGGGGGAGACCACGACGACGCAGCCAACCGGGCGCGGCTCGTGCGTGAGTTGGCTGATGTGGCGGCGCCGCGGACCGCTCGCTTCCGCACCGTGATCGTGCTGCGTTGGCCTGACGGGCGCGAAGTCGTCGTCAACGGAACGTGCGAAGGGCAGATCATCGACGTGGAACGAGGCGAACAGGGCTTCGGCTACGACTCGCTGTTCGTGCCCGACGCTGGTGACGGCCGCACGTTTGGTGAACATGACCCGGCCGAAAAGAACGCCATGTCGCATCGCAGCAACGCCTGTCAGGCGTTGCTCGCCCAGCTGAGCTGAGACGCACCAGCGATGACCGACGGTGTTGAGCGGGGCCTCGCTCGCCGCGTCGAGTTGGCCGAAGCGCTCGACATGGCGGCGTTTGCGACCGAGCTCGCAGAGGTAGTCCCCGAGCTCGGAGCCACGACGTTCCCGTTTGTCGACGGCCATGCGGTGCTCTGTGGCGCGGGCATGTTCGTGAACGGCCCTCTTGCGGTCGGCTTCGAACGTGTTCCGACTGAAGACGAGTTCGACCAGTGGGAAGCGGCGTGCGCCGAGCGTGGCGTCACCGCGAACTTCGAGATCCACGAGTTCTCGCATCCAGACCTGGCCGACGCGGTCGAGTCACGTGGCTACGTGCGCGATCCCGACTCGGTGCGGACTGGCCTGACGCTCACGCAATCTGACTATTCACCTCGGGCGGTCGCTGAGGGCATCGACGTCGTGCACGTCACGACACCTGAGCTGGTCGAGATCTGGAAAGAGGTCACGGCCCAGGGCTGGGGACACGATGCGCCTGACCGTCGCCTGGTGAGCGACCGGTTCACCGACGTCGCCGCCAAAATCCAGAAGCCGGGCCTCTTCCTTGCGATCGATGCAGCAGATGGGCGGCCGATCGGCTGCGCCAACCTGTCGTTCGTCGGCGAAGTCGCCGTACTCGGTGGCATGTCGACACTTCCGTCAGAACGGGGCCGAGGTGTGCAGCGCACACTGATTCAGCATCGGCTGCGGCTGGCCTGGAAGTACGGCTGCTCGCTGGCCGTCTCACACGCCAAGCCTGACGAAGGCTCGATCCGCAACTTGGAGCGGGCCGGCTTCATGCGTGTCGTCACCAAGGCGACGTTCGCCCGTTCCAACGGTTCGTAACCTCGCCCGAAAACGACAACAGCCGCAGGCGCTGAGCACCTGCGGCTGCTGGAAAGCTCTCGAATTAGCGAGTGCGGATGACTCGGGTCTTGCCGACGCGGTCCTGGACGGAACGGTTCTCGTCGTCGCTGCTGATCATCACGCCGCTCGCAATGGCGAGGACGAGTGACAGCACGCTGCCGATGGAGCCGAGGATGCCGACCAGTGCAGGCAGCCAACGCATGAATGCGGGGCCCCAGCCAGGAGGATCTTCGCCAGATTCGGCGATGACCTTGAGGCCGAGGATGCTCTTGCCGGGCGTTGCGCCACGAGTGGCCACAAAGCCGACTTCGTAGAGGATGCCGATGACGAGGCCAAGGATGGCGAACCCGAAGTTCGTACCCGAGGTGATGTCATCGCTATCGATGAGCGCGAACGCGAGGATGAAGGTGGGGATGATGACGATGATCGCATCGATGATGCGAGCACCGAGGCGTTGGCCTGCGGTTCCGTAGGAACGTCCACCGGGCGCTGCGTAGGTCGGCGTCTGTGTAGTTGGTTCCCCAACCCACTGCCCGCCGTCCCAATACCGCATCGTCCCGGGCGGATCGCCTTGGGCGTAGTACCAGCCTGGTTCTTGTTGAGACATGGCCGCCAACTTAGTTGTTGGCGCCGAAGTCGTCTGTGATCTGGGTCTCGGAACGCTGAAACGCTCCGAAATCCAAGATCAGAGCATTTCGCCTCGGCGAACGATGACCTGGTCGATCATGCCGTAGTCCTTGGCCTCTTCGGCGGTGAACCAGCGGTCGCGATCAGAGTCGTTTTCGATCTGCTCGACGGTCTGGCCGGTGTGGCCAGCGATGCGCTCAGCCATGAGGCGCTTGACGTGTGCCATCTGCTCGGCCTGGATCGCGATGTCGCTGGCCTGGCCCTGGATGCCGCCGAGTGGCTGGTGCATCATGATGCGGGCGTGGGGGAGCGAGTAGCGCTTACCGGGTGCGCCAGCACACAGCAGGAACTGGCCCATCGAGGCGGCGAGGCCCATGGTGATGGTGCCGACGTCGGGGCCGACGAACTGCATGGTGTCGTAGATCGCCATGCCAGCCGTGACGGAACCGCCGGGGCTGTTGATGTAGAGCCAGATGTCGGCTTCGCGGTCCTGACCCTCGAGATAGAGCATCTGGGCGCTGATGTAGTTGGCGACGTTGTCGTTCACATCGGTGCCGAGCACGACGATGCGCTGCTTGAGCAGTTCGTGGTAGATCTGCGTCGAAGGATCACCGAGTGCGGGGCCCTGGGCAACCATCGGGGGAATCTGCGAAGTCATTGGTTGGAAGCGTACCTGTCTCAATCTCGGCCCGGCTGTTCGAATGGGCCTGGCGTGCTGGTCTTCTCGTTGGTGGAGTCCGGAGACAACGCGTCATAAGCGGGCTGCATTCCCTCGGGGTTGCCCGTGGAGGGGTGTGTGATCGCTAGTTCTGGCTGCGGTCCACGACGATGTTGCCGCCCTGGATGACGTGGGTGAAGGCCGTTTCGGGCTGAGCGAATGCGGCGAGATCGTCGAGCGGGTCGATCCGGCTGATGACGACATCGCCGAACGCGCCAGGGGACAGGGTGCCGATCTTGCCTTCGAGGTGGCAGAGCTTGGCGTTGACCTGCCACAACGAATGCAGGACTTCGGCGGCTGGTCGGATGTCGGCCTGAATCGCCAGCTCTTCGTTCTGGCGGATCTGGGTCTCGCCGATCAGGTCGGTTCCGAAGCCGATCGTGACGCCAGCCTCTCTCGCCAGCTCGACCGCGGTTCGGCCAGCGTCGAGCACCATGGCGTTCTTGACCCGGTTCTTCTCGGGCAGCCCGAGCTCTTTGCCGAGCTCATCCATTGCCCGGTAGGTCACGAGCGTCGGCACCATCACCGCATCGTGTTGCGCCATCGCTGCCGCAGCGTTTGCGTCGATGAGGTTGCCGTGTTCGATCGTGTGCACGCCGTTCTCGACCGCCATGGCGATGGACTCGGCGCTATAGGCGTGGGCGGCGACGTAGGTGTGGCGGTGCTCGGCCTCGGTGACGGCGGCGCGGATTTCCTCGGGCGTGTACTGCACGCTTTCGAGCGGATCGGTTGGCGAGGCAACACCGCCCGACACGTGGATCTTGAGGAAGTCGCTGCCTTCGCGCAGGTTGTGGCGGGCCGCCTTGCGAACGGCGTCGGGCCCGTCGGCGACGATCGACATGACGTCGGAATGCAGCGAGCATCCGCAGCTCGCGACGTCGACGGCTCCAGGGCGGGCGTCGCCGTGACCGCCGGTTTGGCTGAGCATGCGTCCGGCGCGGACGATGCGCGGCCCGCCCGTCTTGCCTGAGCGAATGGCCGACATGAGCCCGGTGACGTCGCCGCCGAGATCGCGCACGGTGGTGAAGCCGCGCTCGACGGTCGCCTGGCTGAGCGTCGCCATGATGATGCCGAACTCGACTTCGCTCAGCCGAGACAACGCATGAAAGTTGAGCGTGGCCAAGCGGAAGTGCACGTGGCAATCGATGAGCCCGGGCACGACATAGCTGCCGCCTGCGTCGATCACGATGTCGCCGGTGGTTGCTTCGTCTGCGGCCGCGTCGACGATCACGCCGTCCTCGATCACGACTGTCGCCTCGGCGTAGGTCATCGACGCAGTGTCGAGGACAGTGCCGTTGCGGATGACGGTGCGGGGTGAGTCAGTCATGAGGCTCCGGTCGGTTCCGAGAGCCAAAAGCTAGACGACCGCTCGCCCTCGGTCTCGATAAGGTCTTGGGGTCACTAGCGCCAGTGGCGGAATTGGCAGACGCGCAAGGTTTAGGTCCTTGTGTCCGAAAGGATGTGTGGGTTCAAGTCCCACCTGGCGCACATTTTTCTTGACGCCAAGCGAGAAGGCTGCGGCCTTAGCGGCAGTCCGTGGCAACTGCGAGAGCTGCGCACACCTCGGCCATTCTGGTTCCGCTGAGTGCGCCCATGCGCTGAACGAGTAGCGCAACGGCAACGGATTCGACCGAGTCGAGATTGATTGCGCTCGGTAGCGGTACCGGGTCATCCTCGGGCTCGAGCTTCACCTCGCTTGCAAGACCACGAATCGTCGTGGTGCACGGAGCAATCAGGACTCGGCGCAGGAGCGGGATCGCTGCGTTCCGGGACAGAACGACCACAGGACGCCGCCCGATGTCCGGCGGTTCGCACCACCAGAGTTCGCCTCGGCGCGGAAGGTCTTCAGTCATTGGGAGACGGCGTTGCGGAACGATGCGAGGTCGCCCCATTCGTCGGGGGCGTCCAGTGGGTCGGTCCGGTAAGCATCGGCGTAGGCATCATCGATGACTGCCGAACGCCACTGCGTCAGCAGCGCCGCCAATGCGAGATCAATCAGCTCTGCGTCAGTGGCGGTGTTGCTCGCCGACCTGGCTTTGGTCAAGAGCTCGGAATCGACCGTTGTGCTGAGCCGTGTTCGCTTCATGCCACAATCATGCCACGTTTGTGCCACACCTTGACGACGGTGTCGCCCGCAGCCGTCATCGAGGCCAGAGGTCGGGGTTGCGGGCGGCGAGTTTGGTGCCCAAGTTGCTCGACGGGTCGACGGCGTTCCACACCGGGGTGAGCTGTTCCGCAGGCACGCCTGCGTCGAGGGCCTCGAAGGTGACTTCGGCGACGATGCGCAGGTTCATGCCGCACATCACCGGGCACGTGCCATCGGCGTCGTGGCGCTCGGCGAGCCGATGGCGTAGTTCGGTCAGGGTCAGCGCGGTCCCTGGCTCGGCCTCGGCAATCTCGTGCTCGATGTCTGCGGGACTGGGGATCAGCACTGAGGTGCCGGCTTCGAGGTCGGCGAACTTCTTGTCGTTGACCTTGGTGTAGGACGGACGTGCGCTGTCGTAGCGCTGCTGCCAGGTGCGAGCCATCAGGCGACCTGTCCGTCGGCGTCGATCGGGAACAGGATCTCGGTCAGTAAGTCGGCCTCCGCGACCTCGGCGGGGCTGTTGAGATAGACCTCGCGAGCGGGCCCGGCGATGGTGTGTCCGTGTTCGGCAATCCAGGACACGACGGTTGCGTAGGACTCGCCCATGTTTGCGTACGACCCGCGATGGGTGATCGAAGCCGTCGCAGTCGCCTGCAGATCGAGCATCTCGATCGCCGATGCTTCGTCGCCATCGAGGTCACCGGCGACCGGCACACACATTGCGATGTCACCGTCGTTGTCGCCGTCGGGGGCCTGATGAAAGAGCGTGAACGGAGCGCCGGCAGGAACTGCGCCAGCTTCGCCGAGGAAGGTCATCACTCGACCGAAGCCTTCGGGGATGTGCTCGAAGACATCGGCGTAGGTGGTGGCGGTGCGCCATGAGGCGACGGTCATTGCGGGATGGGATTGGACGGTGACTTCGGCAGTCATGACGTATTCCTTTAGGTCGATGCGGCGCTGGAGTTCCTGCGCCTGTCGGTTGATCTCGTCTCGCTGTTGTTGCAGCGATTCGAGATGTGACATCAACGACCGTTCGGGGTCTTCGCCATCGAGCGTTTCCGCAATCATCGCGAGCGGCATGTCGACCATGCGCAGGGAGCGCACGGCGTCGGCTCGAGCCAATTGCGTGACGGCGTAGTAGCGATAGCCGGACTGCGGATCCACGTGCGCAGCGGGAAGAAGTCCCGACTCGTCGTAGTTCCGCAGAGACTTCACCGTCAGCCGGCTGGCCTTGGCGAATTGTCCGATGGGCATCAACATCACGACATCACCGTCGAGTCTCCCCGTGGGGGAGAGTCAAGCCGAAACTTCAGAATCTTCATGCTGGGTGCATTGCCCGACTGTTGTGGACCTTCTCTACTGCCTGCTCGAACGCTAATCGGCGACAACCCGCTGGCTTCTCGTTGTGTCGTCGAGCCGATCTGGCGGATACTTCGCAACGTGTCTGACGATTCGCATCCGCTGCGTCATCTTGTCGAGCCGCTGACGAGGTCGCCAGAGCCAGCGTTGCTTCCGCCAGATGCCGTCGAGCTGATGCGTTCCTATGTCGAGCGGACCGAGGACCTGTTCGTGTTGCCCGACATTCCTGACCGGGTGTTGCAGCGAGTTGAGAAGCGGCTGGAGCTGCCCGAGTGGGAACAGCTGCTGGCGATCATCGACACGACGGCGTTGGGAGATGGCCGAGCGTTCCTGGCGTTCACGACCTGTGGCATGCATGTCGAGGAATGGCTTTCGAGCGAGCCGAAGTTTCAACCGTGGGACCGGATCTTGCGGCATCGAGCCGACCCGACCGTCCGGGGAAGTAGTCGAATCCGGATCGGCGACCACATCTACTGGCCTACGGGTTCTGACGCCGACTGGTCTGAAGTCGCCTCGATGATCGACGAGCTTGGCGGTTGGGCGCCCGTGGACTTGAGCCGCACCAAATACGACCCAGTCGGAGGAGATCGCAACACCGAGACGACGACAACCGTCGTGCCGGCGGAGTCGCTCGATGAGCTCGTCGAAAGCATCTACGTCTTCACCTATCGCTGGTTCGACCTGCAGGTCGCGCCGACGATCGAGCGGTCGCTAGCCGAGCCACTTCGTCTGCGCCACAACATCCCGAACAACGTGACGTTGCTCGCCGTGCCCGAAATCGACGGCGAGGAGACCTTTGCGCTGACCGACTACGGGCTCGTGGGTCTCGATGCGGACAAGGGCCGCACGATCAAGAAGCCATGGTCCGACGTGCGTGCCCGCCAGCATTCGCTTGTCATCGAAGACGACCGGCTTGAGCTTGACCGCCGTGTCTTCGACCTGTCATCAGTGAAGATCGACGAAGGTGAGTTGCTCGAACTCATCCGCTTCGTCGCACTGCGCGTGCCTCGCTCCTAGGAGGCGGCGCTGACCGGGCGGCTGTAGACGTCTTTCTCGGCGATGCGGCCGTCGACGAAGGTGTAGCGCTCGACGCCGACACGTTCGAACGGCTCACCGCTGGCCACATCGGTTCCCG
>CALDGN010000308.1 GCA_937942965.1 uncultured Acidimicrobiales bacterium
GTCCAAGACTGCGTCGAGGCGTGGCCGGTGGATCAGCTGGGCGGGGAGTGTGGGCGCGGTCAGCTTCGTCGCTACGAGGTCACTCCCACCGCCCGCCTGCATGGCCAGAGCCTATTCGCGGCCGAGGCGCCGGTCAGGAGGACGGGCGCATCTCACCCGGGTGAGATCGCACGGCGGGCGAAGACCCATCACCCCTTTGCCAGGGACAGTGGCGTCATGAGCGAACCGATCACCTACGAGATCGTCATCCGAGGCCACGCCAGTGAACGAATGCTGGGCGTCTTTCGAGACGACTTCGCGATCGAACTCACCGACGCCGGGACCACCCGCATGACGGGAGCGATCCGTGATGGCGCCCACCTCCACGGCGTCGTCACCCACCTCGCCTCGCTGGCGATCGACATCGTCAGCCTCGTCCCGACCGAACCAGATCTCCACAACCAACCAACCACCTGAAAGGCAAGTCATGACCACCACAATCCCCAACCCGACACGCGAGCAGCTCAGCTCGTCTCGTTCCGGCGCCATCGGCGGCCTCGTCGCCGCGGCGACCTTCATCTACGGCATCGCCCTGCTCGTCACGAGCCTGACCGACTACGTCGAAGCCGACACGACCGTCGCTGAATCCGTCAGCTTCTTGGTCGCAAACCAGACCACGCTCTTCACCTGGTACCTGGTGATCTTCCTCGTGTTCGGCGTCGCCATCATCCCGCTCGCACGGTCGCTGCACCGGCGTTTGGCGGATGTCAGCCCGCAACTCGCCGACATCGGCGCCGTCTTCGCCTACATCTGGGCCGGTCTGATGTTCGCCACCGGCATGATCTCGAACATCGGCATCACTGCCGTCGCTGACCTTGCCGAAACGGATCCCGGCGCGGCAGAGGCGCTATGGCTAAGCATCGACGCCGTCACCGAAGGTCTTGGAGGCGGCAACGAACTCGTCGGCGGCATCTGGATCCTGCTGGTCAGCATCGCAGCGTGGGGCACCGGACGCCTTCCGACCGGACTCAACGTGCTCGGCATCGTCAGCGCTGTCTCTGCGCTCATCACGCTCGTCCCCGGCCTGTCTGATGTCGGGATCATCTTCGGACTCGGCTCCATTGCGTGGTTCGCCTGGACCGGCGTCGTCCTGCTTCGCCGCTCCAACGCATGACCTCCGACGAGAACGAACGAGAGGAAGCGGCCCGACAGTACGTCGAGCAGCTACGAGCGTTCTACGTCCACGCAAGCATCTTCGGGGCGAGCACGTTCCTCATGTTCGTCGCCAACCTCCTCGTCAACCTCTCTGCCGGAACCACCGGCGAGCTGAGCGCTTGGTGGTCCGCATGGGCGCTGCTCGGCTGGGGCTTCGGCATTGCGGTCCACGGACTCGTCGTCTGGTTCAACCGGCCTGGGTTTGTTGCCTCGACCTGGGAGCAGCGCCAGGTCGAGCGCATGCTCGGAAGATGACCCCGAAGTCCTGTCACACCCCCGACGTAGCTTCGATCGTGAGCAACTGACGAGCGGAGCAACGCCATGACAACATTCGACTTCGACCATTCGATCTTCGTCCAGCACGAACGGCTGCGGCTCCCTGCGGACCGCGAACCTGGACAGAATCCGTTCTACGCCCTCAAGTTGTTCCTCGCGGATCTGCACCCGATCGAGATGCTCGACTTCGCGGCGAAGACGCTCGACGATGTCGGAATCGGCCAGCGGCGACTTCGGCAACTGCTGCTCGCCTACGGCTACTACGAGACGTCGTTGCTGGTGAAGTCGATGGAATGGCTCGTCGAACGTCGTGCCCCCGAATCGCTGCTCGACCCGGACACCCCCGACTGGTTGTTCGGCCTTGATGGTGGCGTCGTACGAGCGGCGAAGCGTCGTAGCTACGACGACGACCACGTGTCCTACATCGTCGAGATCGAGCTCAACGGCGGCACGACGGGCTGTATCCAGGCCCGCCTCGACGAGCACGGCACGCTCTGCAACGCTTGGGCGATGGTCGAGCACATTGAGGCGGCGGCCAAGCTCATTCGTGCCGTCGATTCCAACCGACGGCCGTACCGGACGGTCAAGCCGGCGACCGCCCTGGGAGCGTTGCGAGGCGGACGTGCGAAGTTCGATGCCTTGCCCGAGTTTCGGCCGTCGCGGTTCAATCCGTGGCCTGCGAACCGAGCGCTTCTCGACTTTGTCCTTGACCATTTCGAAGAACCGAATGTTGCGTATGTATGATACGTACGTGCCAAACAAGACGATCAGTGTGCCCGATGATGTCGTGGCCATCATCGAAAGCCTCGACATTCCGTTTTCGAGATGGGTGACCGAGCAGCTGCGCCGACATGCCGCCCAGTCGGTCAGCCCGTTCGCGGAACAGTTGATCGCTGATGCCGAGCTGGCCGCAGGTGAGCGCCGGCTGGAACCGCGGGACGCGCATGCCATCGGGGCTCGGATGGAGCGGTCGGCGTCTTGGTGACGAAAGGCGGCGTCTATTGGGTCGAGCTCGACAAGCGCAGGCCGTGCGTCGTCGTCTCGTCCGACGATGTCCTCAGCGTCGACGTGTGGCAAACCCACGTCGTGCCGCTCACCTCGAATCTTGACCGGGCGGGCCGAGCCGGCAACGTTCTTCTTGCCTCCGCAGCAACCGGTCTGCCAAGCGACTCGGTGGCGGTGCCGCTCGGGCTAGAGCTCATCGATCGCGAATGGCTGGGCGATCGAGTGGGTCAACTCCCGCGACCGCTTGTCGACGCGATCGATGACGGCCTCCGAGCCGTCCTTGGCCTCTGACGGGCTGGATCTCATTCACGCGCGCTGACTCGTGTTCGATCGCCTATTCGCGACCTGGTGACTCAGTAGATTGGCGCCGATGAGCTGGACCTTTGCGATTGGTTTCGATGGTCGCACCGTGTCGCAGGTCATCGAGTTGCTGCAGACGCATGAGGTCGAGTTCCTGGTCGACGTGCGTTCGCAGACTGAGTCCGAGCAGCACCCGGACTTCGACCCGCAGCCGCTGCAAGATGCCTTGGCAGCAGCCGGGCTGCGGTACATGTCGATGGGTGACCAGCTCGGCGGATCACCCGATGACCCGAGCGTGCAGCGTGACGGATCGGTCGACGTCGAGCTGCTGCGATCCGCCGAGTTCTACCTTGCCGGCATCGCTCGCCTGGAAAGGGCTCGCGAGCTCGGCCACCGGGTGGCCCTGTTCAGCACCGAAGCGGAACCCGAACGCAGCCACCGCAGCCGACTGATTGGCGTCAGCCTGAGCGAGCGCGGAATCGACGTCACACACATCAACGAAGACGGCGAGCTGCATACTCAGCACGACATCGAACAACGGATCGCCACTGCCAGCGCACCGGATCCGGCCGAGCCGGACCGGTACTTCCAGCATGCAGCAGACCCTGCCGCAGACAGTCCTTCTTTCGACGGCGCCTTGTTCGGCGACGGGTCCCCAGTTTCCTCCGACGGGTACGACGACCCCGACCAGGGAATGCGACAGCCCGCCCTGGACCTCACCGACGATGTCGATGCCGTCGGGGTGCTGCAACAGATCTTCGGCTACGACGAGTTCCGGCCGCTCCAAGCCGAAGCAATCACCAACGTCGTCGCCAACCAAGACACCCTCGTGATCATGCCGACGGGCGGCGGCAAGTCGCTGTGCTACCAGATTCCGGCCCTGCTGCTCGACGGGCTGACGGTGGTCGTGTCGCCGCTGATTGCGCTGATGGAAGACCAAGTCACCCAACTCACGGGTTGGGGCATCCCCGCCAGCTACCTGAACAGCTCGCTCGACCCCAGGACCAAGGGCATTGTCAAAGATCAGGTCCGAAACGGCGAGATCAAGCTGCTGTATCTGGCGCCAGAAACGTTGCTGAAGCCCGACATCTTGCAGCTCCTGCAAGAGAGCCGCCTCGAACTGATCGCCATCGACGAAGCCCACTGCATCTCGAGCTGGGGCCACGACTTCCGGCCCGAGTACCGCCAGCTCGTCGAGGTGCGCCGACGCTTCCCCCAAGCCACCTGCATCGCCCTCACTGCGACGGCGACGCCACAGGTCCAATCCGACATTCGTGACCAGCTGGCGTTCAGCGATGCCAACACGTTCGTGGGCAGCTTCGATCGTCCGAACTTCTACATCGACATCCAGCCCAAGGCCGATGTGCTCACGCAATCACTCGCCTTCGTCGATGCGCACAAAGACGAGAGCGGCATCATCTACTGCGGCACCCGCAAAGACGTCGACTCGATGGCCGCTCGACTGCAAGAGCGCGGCCTCAAGGCACTGCCGTATCACGCCGGTCTCTCGCCCCAAGTCCGATCGGCCAACCAAGCAGCATTCATCCGAGACGAAGTCGACATCATGGTCGCGACCGTCGCCTTTGGCATGGGCATCGACAAACCCGACGTCCGCTACGTGCTGCACATCTACCTGCCGAACAACATCGAGGGCTACTACCAGCAGATCGGTCGTGCCGGCCGCGACGGGCTCCCCGCCGACGTGCGGCTGCTGTTCGCTCCCAGCGATGTCGGGCGCCAGCAACGCTTCATCGAACAAGGTGCCCCGTCGGAAGCCCAGCAACGCCAGGCACTGCTGCAGGCCCTCGTCGGCTACGTCTCCTCCAAACGGTGCCGACGCCGGTCGCTGCTCGAGTACTTCGGTCAGACCTATGAGCAGGAGAACTGCGAGGGGTGCGATCGATGCACCCAAGAGCAGGCGCCCCAGGTCGAGATCACCGCGGCGGCCCGACAGCTCTTGACCTGTGTGGAGCAGACCGGCGGCTTCTTCGGCGCCTCCCACATCATTGATGTGCTGCGGGGCTCTGCCGCCAAGAAGGTCATCGAGAAAGAACACAACCGGCTGTCGTCGTACAACTCGGGCCGTGACACCACGAAGAAGGAGTGGGCGTTCTTCATCCACCAGTTCGTCGACCAGGGCCTGATCGTGCGCGACGCGAAGTACGGCAGCCTGTCGCTGACCGCCGAGGGGCGAGCGATCATGAACGGCGGGGGCAAGGTCATGGGCGACCGTTTGCCTCCGGAGCAACAGACATCAGGCCGCCGCGGTGGCACCCGCAAGGACTGGGATGCCGGCGACTACGACACCGAGCTCTTCGGAGTGTTGCGGGCCAAGCGCACCGAACTGGCGGCCGAGGCAAACGTGCCTCCGTACGTGATCTTCGGCGACCGATCACTGATCGAAATGGCAACGCACTTCCCGCAAAACGAAGCGAGCTTCGGGGCAATTCACGGCGTCGGTGCGACCAAGATCAAGAAGTTCGCCAGCGAGTTCATCCCGCTGATCGTCACCCACTGCGAGAACAACAACCTGACCGAGCAGCCCAAGTCGGGCGGTGCTCCTGCCGTCGAGACGGCGGCACCCCAGCTGACGGGCTCGTTGCACAAGAAGCGGTGGCAAGACGTCGGCGAGGCCGTCGCCGGGGGAGCGTCGATCGCCGATGTCGTGACCCGCTTCGGCGTCAAGCAGGGCACGGTCATGGCCAACCTGGCCACGTTCTTGGAAGCTGGCGGCCAGCTCTCGCCCGAAGCGTTGCAGCAGGAATCCAGCCTCACCGTCGATGACCAACAGGCAGTCTTCGACACGTTCGACCAGCTCGGCGACGAAGCGCTGCGGCCGGTCTTCGACGCCTTCGACGGACGCCACTCCTACGACGAACTGCGACTGTTGCGGCTCGTCTTCCGAGCAAGCCACTAGGCAGCTTCGGCTCCTCGACGCAGTCAGAGGACCCCAACGTCGCTGAGCGAGACATAGAGCTCGCCGGCGATCTCGCGTTGTGACAGCTGGGACGGGAGGTAGCGGAGGACGGCGAGTTCTCGCTCGGTCAGGTCTACGACGAGCTCCGGCGTCGCCGGTTGTGGAACTGGCTAGCGGGATGACGCGTCGAGAGGAATCTCGATCACCTCGGCGATGCGCACGAGATCTGCATCCTGGCAAAGCAACAATGCGTCGTTGCGCCAGGCCACCGCGGCGATCATGCAGTCGAGGAGTCCACGAGGCGTGACGCCAACGGACCGGCACCGTCGATAGATCCGGGTGGCGCTTGCGAAGTCGACGCCCGCATCGAACGGCAACAACTGGAATCGAGTGAGCAACCGGCGGAGATCGGATTCGCGCCGATCGTCTCGTGCCCCAGCGGTGACTTCCATCACGACGGGATCTGTGACTGCGACGCTGTCGGTCTTCTCGATGAGATGGTGAAGCCGCTCGTTCACCGGCCCTGGCGTGTTCCGGTCGAATTCGACCCATGCGGAACTGTCGACCAGAACGAGACTCACGTCGGTTCTGGAGGCGTCTCGGGCGGGAGCGCGTCGATCGCGTTCGCTCCTTGCATGGCAAGGGCCTCATCTCGCGTCATGGGCTGTCCGGCGAGATGGCGGAGCGCAAGGTCAACAGCCTCGGTCTTGGTCCGGATCTTGAACCGCTCCATCACGGCTTGCACGGCATCGTCGTCAATCTCAATGTTCGTCCGAGTGCGCGCCATACACCAATCGTACACCTTCGTCTGGTTTCCGAGAATCGGCTCAGCGATGCGAATGGGTGAGATCGCACCGGCCAAGATTGGCTCGTGACAGACCATGACAACAGCAGTGCATCGGGTGAAGAGGTCGAAGAAGACGTCACGCTCTTCAAGGGCGCGTCGAACAACTCGTACTTCCCGCTCTACTTCAACGCCCTGCCCGAAGCGGGTGTCGACGAACTCGAGTGCGAGAAGCTCATGGTCGATCTGCGGCCCGAGCGAGATGTCTCGCTCTACGTCGAGATCTACAACCCGCAGGCCAGTATCCCGCTGATCGTTACGCCCGGCGG
>CALDGN010000309.1 GCA_937942965.1 uncultured Acidimicrobiales bacterium
GCGCCTGATTGTATCGGCTCCCTCCTTAGCCATTTCTCCCGCTCTTGGCGCCTGCGGCGCCGGGCCGCTGCGAACTCTTCGAGTTCGGGCCCTATCCGCGCGGCTCCTAAGCGCCAGCTCGCTTCCAACCGCTGACTAGGCAGCGAGCGCTGCGATCGTCGCATCCATATCGGCAACCTGATAGCCGAGGGCGTGCGCCACGTGCGGCTCGACAACGTTGCCAGCGCTGACGTTGAGCCCGTTGCGCAGGTGACGGTTTGCGAGCATCGCAGCCTTGGGCCCCATGTCGGCCAGAGCCAACGTGAAGGGCAGCGTTGCGTTGTTCAGCGCATACGTCGAGGTGCGAGGGACAGCGCCGGGCATGTTCGCGACGGCGTAGTGCACGACATCGTCGACGATGTAGACGGGATCGGCGTGCGTGGTGGCGCGCGAGGTTTCGAACGCACCACCCTGGTCGATCGCAACGTCGACGAGAACAGAACCGGCCTGCATTCCCTTGACCATCTCTGCGGTCACGAGCTTTGGCGCCGTGTCGCCCTTGACGAGCACTGCGCCGACCACGACGTCAGCACTCGCAACGTGTGCTTCGAGCGCAGCGCTGGTCGAGTAGACGGTCTTGACCGCTGCTCCCCAGCGAGCGGCGCAGTGATCGAGCACGTCGTTGCTGCGATCGAGAATGGTGACGTCGCCGCCGAGGCCGATGGCCATTTCCGCAGCGTGCTGTCCAACGACGCCGCCGCCGATGATGACAACCTTTGCTGGGTCGACACCGGGTACGCCGCCAATGAGCTTGCCCGAGCCACCGTTCGGTTGCTGGAGGAAGTTCGCTGCGGCCTGGATCGACATACGACCCGCAACCTTCGACATCGGGGCCAAGAGGGGCAGGCCACCGTTGTCGTCGGTCACCGTTTCATAGGCAATGCACGTGGCACCGCTCTTCACGAGATCAGAAGTTTGGTCAGCGTCGGGGGCGAGGTGCAGGTAAGTAAAGAGTGTGTGCTCCTCTCGGAGCATGGCCCGCTCAACGGCCTGCGGCTCCTTGACCTTGACGATCATCTGGCTGTCGTCGAAAACCGATGCGGGATCGGGGGCGATCTCTGCGCCGACGGCAACGTAGGCATCGTCACTTGCACCAATGCCGACGCCGGCGTTTGTCTCGACGAGCACGGAATGGCCCCGCCGGGTGAGCTCAGACACGCTGTCGGGGGTGAGGCCGACTCGCTGCTCGTGGTTCTTGATTTCCTTTGGCAGTCCGATTCGCATGTCCGCACCTTCTTTCGTCTTCAGCTGTGTTGCCGTGCCCCAAACGTACGGGATAGCTACTCGAAGGTGTTTGCAAATTCGTCGATCAAGCCCCGCCAACGCAGATGATTCTTCGCCAAATCACGCACATGAGAGTAGAATATTCGAATGTTTCCGCTTGATGAACTAGATCGTGCCATCATTGACGCCCTGCAGGAAGATGGACGGGTCTCAAACGCCGATCTCGCCGAAGCGATCGGCCTCTCCGCATCTGCCTGCCATCGTCGAGTGCGGCGCCTCGAATCCGAAGGCGTCATCGAGGGATACGCAGCGATGGTCAACCGCAAGCTCGTCGGCCGCGGCGTTTCTGTCTTCGTTGAGATCTCGCTTGAAAGCCAGCGCGAAGAACTCCTCGATGAGTTCGAAGCGGCGGTTCGTCGAGTGCCCCAGGTGCAGAGCTGTCACCTCATGGCCGGCATGGCGGACTACCTCGTCCACGTCACGTGCAAAGACGTGGCCGACTACGAGACCATCCACCGCGAGAGCATCGCCGTGCTCCCCGGCGTCACCCGAGTCCGAAGCAACTTCGCAATCCGCAACGTCACCGACACCACCGTCGTCGACCTCGAAGCCTCAGGCGTTTAAGGAACCCAGCCGCTGGCTAGCCCGCTTGAAAACGTCCGGGCTCGACCTCGACCGCTTCGCTTCTACTCAGCATCCGCTGCACGTGAAGATCGGCGGTTCGAGTTTCGACGGTCTGCACAAACGGGATGTCGACGTGGGGGCGATACACAAAGCGGCGTTCGGCCATCTGCGCAATCGTGCGGGGTTCGGCGAGAAACTCGAGCATCTCGCCATGTCGTCGGCCGATGACTGCGTGGAACTTGTCGAGCATCTGCACGAAGAGCTCACGGCCTTCGACGATGCCCTTCTGATGGAAGGTGACGTAGTAGTCGGCGTCCACATCACGAACCTCGATGAGGCTCTGTTCGAACTGGTCGAGGTCGCTCCACACGTCGCCGTAGTACGGCCCAAAACCGGTGAGGTCGATGTCGGAGAGAAAGAAGACGCCCCCGTCGATGAAGAAGCCGCTGTGCCCGCGGGTGTGGCCGGGCAGGTGCTTGGCCGTGACGGTCACCTCGCCAAGATCAAAGATGTGGCCGTCGGTGAATCCGTGTGCGTCCGGGCGGGCCGTGTAGTGCATCTCTTCTTGGAAGTAGACCGCCTGCTCGGCAACCATGTGCTCGGGAAAGCCAAAGACCTCCATGAGACCGTCGAGACTTTGCGCAGCGGGCAGGTCGTCCTCGTGGATGTGTACCCGAGCGTCAGCGAATAGGCCGTTGCCCGTCATGTGGTCTTCGTGACCGTGTGAATTGATCACGGCGTCAACCACAACCGGAGCTCCGCCGTTGGCGACGACGGTGACCGACGGATCGATCAGGACCGACTCAGATGACCCCCGGACCAGCACCGAGTTTCCGCTGGGGTACGAGCCGAGATTGGCCCCCTGAAGGACGCTGACGCGATCGGTCAACTTCCGTTCGTTCGAACCCCAGTCAACAATGCGTGCGCTCATCTCCACAACTTACTGAGGCGCCGGGACACCAGCACCCTTTCGTGGCGGCCCCGACCCCAGGAAGGGCAAGCCAGCAAGGCCAATGAGTGCGGCCAGCGCGCCGACGAAGAAGGCCGATCGCTCGGTGCCGGTCAGGTCGACAACGAGTCCGAGAAGCGGAGCACCGAGGGCCCCGGCGACGTCGAAGAAGAACCCGAAGCTCGCAACCGAATGGCTTCGCTCGTGCGGTTCGGTCTTGTCCATCACGAACAAGAACAGCGCCGGATAGTTGAACGCCACACCGACGGCCATCACAATCGCGCCGACGTACACGCCGAACACCGACGTCCACAGCCCCATGATGAACAGTCCAGCTGCGATGAAGCCGAGGGCGAGGATGGTGCCCAGTCGTGCGCCCAACCGATCCGGTGCGCTTGCGAAGAACAGCCGGAGCACCACAACCACGCCGGCGTAGGTCGCGAAGACGAGCGCCGAGTTGCTCTCGCCGTCGGTCAGGCGATCGATGTACAACGC